>NZ_PQCE01000062.1:0-1206 GCF_002964725.1 Pseudoalteromonas sp. T1lg76 | reverse complement strand
AGTTAACTTATTGCCAATATTATTAAAAATAGCTATTGCTCGTTTTCATCTTGCGACAAAAGCACGCGATTGGGTCGTTTTCTTGACTATGTGAGCGATTACGCCATAACTGTTTTAATATACAGTATTTACATATTTTCAAAGGAATGAAAATGAAAACTCGCTCGCCTTATTTAAATTACATCGCAGACTACATGTTGACTCGACAGTATTCACTGAGAACGGTTAACGCTTACCTTAGTTGGATATCTAATTTCATACATTTTCATAATAAAAGACATCCCACTACTATGGGTGATAACGAAGTGGTTGAGTTTTTAGACCACTTAATTTTAAAGAGAAATATGTCGCCTAGAACGCAAATGGCCGTATTAAATGCATTAGCGTTTTTGTACAAACACATAGTAAAAGAAGAATTGTCGTTGGACTTAAAATTTGTCAAAAGCAATAGACAACCCAAATTGCCAGTCGTAATGACACCAGAAGAAGTCAAAGAAATATTGTCGTTTATGAAAAAGCGCTATTACATAATTGCGGGATTAATGTACGGAAGCGGTTTAAGGGTAATGGAGGCGGTGCAGCTCAGAGTGAAAGACATTGATTTTGACTATAAATGTATTCAAGTCTGGAATGGAAAAGGCAATAAACATCGAATTGTAACACTTGCAAATGAGCTTATTCCATTGTTAAGAAATCAAATTATGCAAGTGGATGAATATCTACAACTTGACTTAAAAAATGAACAATATGCCGGCGTTTGGATGCCGAATGCGTTAGCAAAGAAATATCCATCTGCGAACAAGTCGTTGGCTTGGCAGTATCTATTTCCATCCTATAAATTAAGCGGCGATCCAAAAACGGGAGAAATTCGTCGACATCATTTTCATCCAACTTGTGTCAGGAAGGCGGTGAAGGCTGCTTTAAAACAGTCGGGGATTACAAAGTTAATTACACCACATACGTTTAGACACTCGTTCGCGACTCATCTTTTGCAATCAGGAGCAGACATTCGCAGAAAAACGCCCGAAAAAAGCACTGCTTTTTTAGTTTTGAACGCGAGGTAAGGATACCGAGCTGGGTGGTCGCAGGGATGCTAACCAATAAGTTAGATATAGAAAGAAAGTGGTGGAGCTAAGCAGGGTGAAAAACGCCCGAAAAAAGCACTGCTTTTTTAGTTTTGAACGCGAGGTAAGGATACCGAGCTGG
>NZ_PQCE01000061.1:0-13211 GCF_002964725.1 Pseudoalteromonas sp. T1lg76 | reverse complement strand
CCTCGCTATGCGTTGCTGCCTGCCGTCTCAGTGGGGTCGCATTATAGGGAGATTCGATTTCGACGCAAGCCCTTTTTTAAAGAAAATTGCTAAAAATGGATCGTTCGCCTAAAAAGCGCCCGATAGACATACTTTTTATACGTTTTTAAGCAAATAATCACCTCGAATAGCTTGGTAAACTAAAGAGGTGGCTCTTTTTCGTACGACTAATGTTTATTACGAACCTTTATTGCGAACCTAGACCCGCCTAGTTAGAGTTAGGGTATTAGTCATACATCAGTGATAGGAACCTGATATGAGCTTACAAAGTTATAAAGATAAATCTCCCCAGGTACACAAATCGGCATACATTCACGAGTCCGCCGTGATCGTGGGCGATGTTGAAATTGCAGAAGACGCCAGCATCTGGCCCTTGGTGGCCGCACGCGGAGACGTTAACTATATGCGTATTGGCAAACGTTCCAATATTCAGGATGGGACCGTGCTCCATCTGACTCGTGCCAGTGCCTCAAACCCGGAAGGTTATCCGCTCATTATTGGTGAGGATGTAACCGTGGGTCACAAAGCCATGTTACACGGATGCCGTCTTGGTAATCGTATCCTGGTCGGCATGGGCGCCATCATTATGGACAACGTGATAGTGGAAGATGATGTGATCATTGGTGGCGGTGCGCTTGTGCCTCCCAACAAAACCTTAGAGTCAGGTTATTTATATGTGGGTAGCCCAGTAAAGCAGGCGCGTCCGTTAAGCGATGAGGAGCGCGCCTTCTTAAAGGTGTCGGCGGATAACTATGTTCGCCTCAAGGATGAATACCTAAACGAGGTTAAGCCAGTGCTTTAATCTGTACTTCGCCTTCTTCACCGAAGGCTTCCTCTTCTATTTGTTGCTCAGCCAACTCTTCATAATCAAAGCGGTGTTCGGCAAAATGCGCCAGAGCATCGCTGCGCTCCTTCACCTTAAGCTCGATAATACAAGGTAAAAGTAGCCCATTAACCATGGCATAAAAGGTAATAACACCATTTTCATATTCGACTCTGTCAACAAATTGAATTGCTTGATTCATTATAATCGCCCCTCTTTTAGCGCTGCTATTATAGGCGCACAATCGGGCATTTGCCCACGCCAAAGTTGATATGCATGGGCAGCCTGCGCCACCAGCATACCCAAACCATCCGCCGTAACTATATTCGGATTGATCTTGGATGCCCAACACATAAAAGATGTGGCCAGCTCTGCATAAAACATATCGTAGGCAAACTGAGCCCCTTCGAGATAGCTGGCCTGTAAGCCAGGTAGCTCACCGGTGACGCTGGAAGATGTTGAATTTATGACAATATCCCAGCTTTGCGTGTTTTGACCTGTTAAGCCCCCATAACTGACGTTTTGGTATTGGCTAATACGTTCTACCAACTGCTTTGCTTTTTCCTCTGTGCGATTGACCACATGCAGTTGCTCAATCCCGGCTTCAAGCAAAGGCAAGGCGGCGCCCTTTGCCGCACCACCTGCGCCAATTAACAACACATGCTTGCCTGCCAGAGAGCCACTCAAGCGCTGCAGATCACTAACTAAACCAATGCCATCCGTGTTATCGCCTTTTAAGCCCCCGCCTTCTTCAAGAATTAAGGTATTTACGGCGCCAGCCAGGCGGGCTCGTTCACTCAGAGTATCAACTAGGGCAAAGGCCTGCTCTTTAAATGGCAGGGTGACATTAGCCCCACAGCCACCTTGGCTAAAAAACTCGCTGACGCAGTCAACAAAGCCGTCGAGCGGTGCTAAAATGCGCTGATATTCTATTTGTTCACCTAATTGCGCCGCAAAGGCATGGTGAATGAGGGGTGATTTTGAGTGCGCTATGGGGTTACCAAACACCGCGTATTTATCCATTATCCTTTCCTTATATCGAGCGCATCATGAAGCAGTTACTAAAACGCATCTTTAGCAAAGATGCAAAAAATTCTCAGCAAAGTACAGACGACATCCACCCTGATGTTGAGCGTACCCCATACGAACTAATGGGCGGCGAAAAAGGTGCTCGTGCCCTCGCCAATCGATTCTACGACATAATGGCCAGCGATGCGTACGCCAAGCCCTTATATGATATGCATCCGCAGCCATTGGATCGTATTCGCCAGGTATTCTTTGAGTTTTTATCTGGTTGGTTAGGTGGCCCGGATCTGTTTGTAGAAAAATATGGTCACCCACGCTTACGTCAGCGTCATATGCCCTTCCCGGTCACTGCCGAGCTTAGAGATCAGTGGATGTACTGTATGAATAAGGCGCTGGATATGGAAGTCGATAATCCGGTGCTACGTGAGGGTTTGCGACAGTCGCTCACCCAGCTGGCGACTCATATGATCAATAGCGACAATTAAAAAACGCGGCCGATGCCGCGTTTTTCTACTTTTATACCCAGTCTTTTGGTTTCAGGTAATGCTCATAGAGTTCTGACTCTGGCGAACCCGGCTCAGGGTTAAAGTCATACTCCCAACGCGCCAATGGCGGCATCGACATCAATATCGACTCGGTACGCCCACCAGTTTGCAAACCAAACAAGGTGCCTCTATCCCACACCAGGTTAAATTCAACGTAGCGACCACGGCGATACAATTGGAATTGACGCTCTGCCTCGCCATAAGGCGTGTCCTTGCGCTTTGCAATCAAAGGCAGGTAAGCATCTAGGTATCCGTTACCCACAGCCTGCATAAAGGCAAAGCTCTTCTCAAAGCCCCATTCGTTAAGATCATCGAAGAAGAGTCCACCCACGCCGCGCGTCTCATCCCGGTGTTTCAGGTAGAAGTATTCGTCACACCAGGTTTTATACTTGGGGTACACCTCATCACCAAAGGGGGCGCACAGGTCATGGGCAACCTGGTGCCAATGTTTTACATCTTCAAGCTGCGGATAAAAAGGAGTTAAATCAAAACCACCGCCAAACCACCAAATCGGTTCCTCACCCTCTTTCTCGGCAATAAAGAAACGCACATTGGCATGACTGGTGGGAATATGCGGGTTTTTTGGGTGAATCACTAGGGACACACCACAGGCATGGAAGCTTCGGCCGGCTAATTCCGGGCGATGTGCGGTCGCAGAGGCGGGCATGGAAGCACCAAATACATGAGAGTAGTTTACGCCACCTTGCTCGATAACATTGCCATCACGGATCACTCGGGTACGACCGCCGCCGCCCTCTTCGCGTTGCCATGCATCTTCAACGAACTTGGCGCCGCCATCGGCTTCTTCCAATCCGGCACAAATCTTATCCTGCAACGCCATTAAGTAGGTTTTAACCTGGGTCAGTAACTCTGAATGCATGCTTATCCTCGAATAATTTGTCCGTTCATGGCGTCTTTGATCACGCTAGGCTGGTCAGCGCCACCCAAGGGCTCATCGACATAAAAGCCAACTTGTTCGCCAAAGGTAGCCTGCCCTTGCGCGATTGACGCAACCGGTTCCTGACCGCTTAAGTTAGCGCTGGTAGACACGATTGGGCCACCAAATTCTTGGCACAAACGCTTAACTGTGGGGTGAGCACTGACGCGCACGGCGATAGAGTCAAACGCACCGGTGAGCCACTTGGGCGTTGTTGCTGCTGCCGGCATCACCCAGGTCACGGCACCGGGCCACTGCGAAAAAATATCCGCGCGCTTATCCATGGGAATTCGATGATCGGCCACATAAGGAAGTAATTGACCATAGTTGTCGGCGATTAAAATCAGGCCTTTTTCAACCGGGCGTTGTTTGATTGCCAGCAAGGCTTCAACGGCCGCTTGATTCATAGGGTCACAGCCCAAGCCGTATACCGCCTCGGTGGGGTAAAGAATTACTTCGCCCTGTTGCAAACTGCTCAGCGCCGTTTTCGGCTGTTCTGCATCACTCACTGTCCGCTCTCCGCATCATCGGGCTGTTTGTGCCCACAGTTCTTTTGCGGGCATTGTAGCATAGCTCCCTCGGCAAGGTGGCGTTTCATCATGACCGGCCACTGACACTGTTCACAGGTCACCGCAACAGGCGGGTAATTCAGGCTGTATTTGCACTTGGGGTAGGCATCACAGGAATAAAAAGCCTTACCATATTTGCTGCTGCGCTGGGTTAAATGACCTTTATTACACTTAGGGCAAGGTGGTAAAGCGCTGTCTTGTTCACTTTGCTCACGCTGATCGGCGATATAGTGACACTCGGGAAAGTTGGTGCAGCCGATAAACATGCCAAAACGGCCATTTTTAACTGCCAAGGGCGCGCTACATTGCGGACAGGGATTATCCTCAAGCACTTTTAGGGTGCTGGTATCATGTTGATGCAAGGGGCGAATAAAGTGGCATGTTGGATAACTGGCACAACCTAAAAAGGCACCGGATTTGGAATGACGCATTACCAGCTCGCTGCCACATTCTGGGCATACCTCGTACTCTTTTTCCAACGCGTGTTTATCGGCATTAAATAAAGAATGATCTATTTTCGTCATGCGCACCCAGCCCCTTGGTTAATGTGCGCCCAATATACTCAGACTCCGATGAAGATCAAGCTTAATGCAGGGTCGGATTGGGGTCGTCAAAGATTAAGTCTTCCATCTGCGCATAGGCATGCTCCTGACCTGGCACACTGAGAAGCACCATTAACACCACCCACTTAAGGTCATCCAGGGCTATTTGCGCATGATCTAAGGCCATGGCTCTGTCTATCACCATTTCACGCGTGGTGCCGTTGATCACACCGACCTGCTCTAAAAACAGTAAGAAGCCTTGGCATTGAATATCAAGCTTAATGCTTTCCTCACCTGTGTAGATACGACAGGCTGCGGCTGGGGTTCTATCCAGATACGGACTCTCATCGCTGTGCTGCAACTGTGCCAGTTGCTCAAGCCAATCCAAGGCCTTGTATATTTCAGGGCTGTTAAAACCGGCCTTGAGTAATTCATCGGTAAGCACGCTTTCTTCGACAAAGATTTCGCTTTCGTTATGAATATAGTTTTCAAACAAATACATTAGGATATCAAACATGTCACTCGCCCCCTACTCTGGTATAGCCGCCCGAAGTGCTAATAATGCTGCCTTCGAGTTCTAAGTCTATTAATAGCGTTAATAATTGCGCGATTGGAATTTGCGAGCTCAAAGCTATAGCGTCTATGCTGGTTGGCTCAAAACCAATATGGCGAAGTAAAGTGTTCTCATCCTCTTTTTCTACTCCCTCATTATTTATATATAGACCCTTTTGTTGATAACAACCTAATTCGGCTAACACATCTTCGGCATTTTCCACTAGCGCCGCCCCATGCTTGATCAAAGCATGGCAGCCACGGGAATATGGGTTATTCACCGCCCCGGGCATAGCCATCACCTCACGGTTATAATCCATCGCCAGTTCGGCGGTGATCAGGGAGCCGCTTTTTTGCTCCGCTTCAACGACTAAGGTACCTAGACTTAACCCGGCGATAACCCGGTTGCGACGGGGGAAGTGCTGCGCCCGCGGTTGTGTTCCGGGCAAAAACTCACTAACCAATAGGCCATGTTGGGCAATTTGCTCCCGCAACGCCTTGTTACGACGCGGGTAACATAAATCAACTCCCGTACCCAGCACAGCCAAGGTCGCTCCACCATTATGCAATGCCCCCAGATGGGCGCTGGCATCTATCCCCATGGCCATGCCAGAGGTTACGGCCAGTCCTGAATCACTGAGCTGAGCGGCAAACTCAAAGGCATGGTGCTTCCCACCTATACTCGCCCCTCGGCTGCCGACAATCGCCACCTGAGGCTGGGCCAATAAGCCACTATTGCCTATACAGAATAAAAGTAAGGGTGGGTCGGGCAATTCCTTTAACAACGGCGGATACAAGGTGTTAGCCAGACTGATCACAGCTATGCCCTGATGGCGATACTCGCTCAGCTCTTGTTGCAAGGGTTCAAGTTTAGTTGTAGCCAAATAAGCAGCAATATCGCGGCGCAAGCCAGCTTCAATAAGCACCTCTGCATCGGCGACTAAATCAAGTATGGGAATATGTTGTAGCAAGGTATAAGCGCTACGCAAACCAAGACCCGGCGTGCGCATCAACGCCAGTAGGCTGGCATCGGCTAGAAATAAATCGGCCTCTGAAGAGGCCGATAGATTAGATTCACTCTGTGTCATGCTCCCTCCTTGAGCACGACCCAAAAGCTTGTTACGGAAAGCGTTGGTTAGTCAACGCTTATAAGATCTCCGACACGTATGGGTCGTAATGTTTTGGTAATGATGGCATAGCTTACACGGTCTTGAACTTTAAGAACCATAAGCTCACCCACCTTTTCCTTGGGCATATGCCAGGTCTTGTTATCCGCATCCTCTTCCAAGCCCATGCCTTCTTCCATATTCGACATAAACTTATCGTAGGTACTGGAGTCTTCTTTATATTGAGGACCATCGCGACCATCGATTACTGTGGGTGACTGACGGCGGATATCAAACATGTGACCCGCTTTAACTTCGTCTACTAAACCACGGTTTAGCACCACAATATCCATCTGGCTAAATTCACGAAGCTGATTAGATGAAGCGATGATTTCACCATCAATGTCAGTCTCGGGACGGCGCATCTGGAAAGATGCAGGCAAACTTTGACCCTGGTTAACCGGCATTAAGAAATCACCGGCATTAATTTCGCGCTTAACGCCATCAACGAAGATGGACGCAGGCACACCAGAGTTTACATCGCCGCTGCGGAACGCCTTGGCGGTGGCCACAAGTTTCACCTCATAACCCAACAGCTCATCGGTCTGAGGGTCAATATAAGGGCGGTTCTTGTGATAGATGGCATAACTACTGTTACGCTCCAGGTCGCCTTTAACGTAAAGAATATGACCCTGAGTAGAGCGTTTCACATTCTCGTTGGCACCCAGCACATAAGGTTGAGCATTAATCTGCTCTTCACTTAGCGCTTGTTCGTAAGTCAAAAACGGGCGCAGCAGCTCCAACGACAAAGTTGGTAGTGCGTCTCGCTTCAATGTCTTGCGACCATGTGGCGATAGTTTCTGATAGTTGTCCGGGCGTTTAACCACTAAGCGCGGTCGCCCTTGGGCGTCGTACACTAAATACAGTGTATCGCCAGGGTAAATAAGGTGAGGGTTATCAATTTGTGGGTTCATTTGCCAAAGCTCTGGCCACAGCCAAGGCTTATCCAAATAAATAGCAGAGATATCCCATAGTGTATCTCCCTTCTTCACCACATATTGTTCCGGTGCGTCGTTTTTGACTGCTAAAACATCTGCTAATGATGGAAAAGCAACCGCAAGAGCAAATACGGCAGCTGATAGCTGTTTAATCATTGTAATGAGCTTCCTAAAGCTTGTTTTATTATATTTATTACCCAATAACCTGTTAAAGGTGCACACGAATGGCTAAAATAAAAACATAACACAATACCTGATATTTAGCACAATTTTTAATAAGGCAATTATGGCACTTTTAGAAGTACTTAGGTTCCCAGATGAACGTTTACGCACGATTGCAGCACCTGTCGAACAAGTGGATGACAGCATTCGTAGCATTACAGAAGACATGTTAGCCACCATGTATGACGAAAATGGTATCGGTCTAGCTGCAACGCAAGTCGATATTCACCAACGCATTGTGGTTATTGATGTTTCTGAAGAACGTGATGAGCCTCTGATCCTTATCAACCCTGAGATCACG
Organism: Pseudoalteromonas sp. T1lg76; assembly: GCF_002964725.1. Classification (NCBI taxonomy): domain Bacteria; kingdom Pseudomonadati; phylum Pseudomonadota; class Gammaproteobacteria; order Alteromonadales; family Pseudoalteromonadaceae; genus Pseudoalteromonas; species Pseudoalteromonas sp. T1lg76. The sequence goes on along the minus strand of NZ_PQCE01000061.1, from coordinate 5,551 downwards.
CACAAAAACGGTTCTACCGTTAGCGAAGAAGGATGCCTGTCAGTTCCCCATTCGTATGCCAAGGTTGATCGCGCCGAAACCGTCACCGTTAAAGCCCTGAATGCCCAAGGCGAAGAGTTTACTTTGGATGCCGATGGCTTATTGGCCATCTGTATTCAACACGAATTAGATCACCTAATTGGTAAGTTATTTATTGATTACTTGTCGCCGCTAAAACGTCAGCGTATTCGTAAAAAGCTTGAAAAAGAAGCCCGTCTGGCCGCTAAAGCTTAATTACAAGGAATCACAGTGACACAAGCCCTTCGCATCGTATTTGCCGGTACACCGGACTTTGCTGCACGCCATTTGCAGGCATTAATCGACTCAGATCATGAGGTGGTTGGCGTATACAGCCAGCCGGATCGCCCCGCCGGACGTGGTAAAAAACTCAAAGCCAGTGAGGTAAAGACCCTGGCTCTAGAGCACGACCTCCCGGTGTTTCAGCCAGCCAGCCTGAAAAGTGAAGAAGCGCAGCAGCAACTCGCCGCATTAAATGCCGATATCATGGTGGTAGTCGCCTACGGCTTGCTGCTGCCTAAAAGCATTTTAGAGACGCCAAAACTTGGTTGTATCAATGTCCATGGCTCGATTCTGCCGCGTTGGCGCGGTGCCGCACCGATACAAAGAGCGATTTGGGCCGGCGACACAGAAACCGGTGTAACCATAATGCAGATGGACGAAGGCCTGGATACCGGTGACATGCTCAGCATTAGCCGCTGTGCCATAGATGCCAAGGAAACCTCGGCCTCACTCTACGCTAAATTGGCGGAGCTTGGCCCCTCGGCACTGATAGAAACATTGGCCAACATAGAAAGCATCACTCCGCAGCAGCAAGATGAGCAACTCGCCAACTATGCGCACAAGCTCTCCAAACAAGAAGCCCTGCTGGATTGGCAACTGGAAGCGGTGCAGTTAGAGCGCAATATTCGCGCCTTTAACCCCTGGCCGGTCAGTTATACGGAAATGGCCGGTAATACGGTGAAGGTATGGCAAGCCGAGGTGGTTGCCGAACAAGGCACGCCGGGCACCATTTTACGCGCCGATAAAAGTGGCATAGTGATCGCCTGTGCGACCGACGCTCTAAAAATAACTCAGCTACAGCCTCAAGGTAAGAAACCTATGTCGAGCCAGGATTTCCTAAACGGCCGTGCCGATTGGGTCACAGTTGGCAGTTCATTAGCCACTGCGGATAATCAAGGTGAGTAATGTTCGCGCCCAGGCGGCGCACACCCTTTACCAGGTAGTCGACAAAGGTATTTCTCTGTCTGTGGCCCTGCCCAGATACAGCCGCGATCTAAGCCCGCAAGACAAGGCGCTGATGCAACAAATGTGCTTCGGCGTTTTACGTTATTTGCCAAGCCTGGAGTTTTATTGTCAGCAATTGCTTGAAAAGCCATTGAAAGGCAAAAGCCGGGTTTATCAATTTCTGCTCTACGTTGGCTTATATCAATTGCAATATATGCGCGTGCCCGAGCATGCCGCCGTGGCCGAAACGGTCAATGCCCTAAAGTCCATGCGTGCGGTAGGCCTCAAAGGCCTGGTTAACGCCGTGCTACGCACCTTTCAACGCCAACAACAAGGCCTGGAAGAGCAAGCAGAACAAATTGATGCCTGCAAATACAATCACCCGGGCTGGTTGATTAAAAAGCTACAGCGTGATTACCCAGAGCAATGGCAGGATATTATCGAGGAAAATCAGCAACAGGCGCCCATGTGGCTGCGAGCGAACAATCGCATTAATAGCCGCGATGCCTATGCCGATAAACTGTTTGATCAAAACATTGGCTTTAGCATAGATGAAGCCTTCCAGGATGCTATCCGCCTCGATAAGGCCATGGATGTATTTGCCCTGCCCGAGTTCGAGCGCGGCGCCTGTTCGGTACAGGATGCAGCAGCCCAGCAGGCAGCAAGGCTTCTGGACCCACAGGACGGTGAACTTATTCTCGATGCCTGTGCGGCGCCCGGTGGCAAAACCTGTCATATTCTCGAGCTTGCCGATGCCCGTGTCGTCGCTCTTGATGCCGATGCCCAGCGTCTTGAACGCGTTAATGAAAACCTGGAGCGAATCGGGTTAAACGCCGAATTGATCTGCGCTCAGGCGGAGCAAACCGAGCAATGGTATCAGGGCGAGCAGTTCGACCGTATTCTCCTCGATGTGCCCTGTTCGGCCACCGGGGTGATCCGCCGCCATCCGGATATCAAGTGGCTGCGTCGCGGCAGCGATATCGATGAATTGGCACAACTGCAAGCAAGCATACTTGAAGCCATCTGGCCGCTTTTGAAATCCGGCGGTACTCTGGTTTATGCCACCTGTTCGGTATTAAGCGAGGAAAACCAATCGCAAATACGGGCATTTTTGGCCAAACATAGTGACGCCAGGCATATAGCGTTGCATGATAAGGATACCGAGCAGCAGCCGGGTTGGCAGTTGTTGCCGGGTGAAACCGATGGTTTTTACTACGCAAAAATAATAAAGCAGTGACATAGTCATGAAAATTATCATCTTAGGTGCAGGCCAGGTTGGCGGCACATTGGCGGAAAACTTAGTGGGTGAGCAAAACGAGATCACCGTGGTCGATATCGACGGTGACCGCTTGCGAGAGCTGCAAGACAAATATGACTTGCAAGGCGTAAATGGCCACAGCGCTCACCCCGATGTGCTGCGCAAGGCCGGCGCCGAAGATGCGGATATGATCATCGCCGTGACGAGCTCCGACGAAGTGAACATGGTGGCCTGTCAGGTTGCCTACAGTATCTTTAACACCCCGACTAAAATTGCGCGGATCCGCTCGGAGCAATACTTACGTTATCGCCAGCAGTTATTCCACAATGATGACCTGCCCGTTGATCACTACATAGCTCCCGAGGCTCTGGTCACCAAGTATATTCGCCGCTTAATCGACTACCCTGGCGCCCTGCAGGTGTTGCAGTTTGCCGACGGTAAACTGTCCTTGGTGGCGGTTAAGGCCTACTACGGCGGCATGCTGGTTGGTTATGCGCTCTCAGCGTTAAAGGAACATATTCCCAACGTGGAAACCCGGGTTGCCGCCATTTACCGTCAGGGTAAGGCCATCAAGCCGCTGGGAACTACGGTTATCGAAGCCGATGATGAAGTCTTCTTTATCGCTGCAACCAAGCATATTCGCGCGGTAATGAGCGAGCTGCAAAAGCTGGAACGCTCATATAAAAAGATCATGATTGCCGGCGGCGGTAATATAGGCGCAGGCCTGGCTCGCTCACTGGAGAAAAACCACAGCGTCAAACTGCTGGAGCGCAACCCTATGCGGGCCGAGCAGCTCTCGGAAATGCTTGATGATACTGTGGTTTTCTGTGGTGACGCCTCGGATCAGGAGCTGTTGTCAGAAGAGCATATCGAGCAGGTAGATGTCTTTATCGCCGTGACCAACGATGATGAAGCGAATATCATGTCGGCCATGCTGGCCAAGCGCATGGGTGCGCAAAAAACCATGGTGCTAATTCAGCGCGGTGCCTATGTGGATCTGGTTCAAGGTGGTGAGATAGATATTGCCATTTCGCCGCAACAGGCGACCATTTCGGCCCTGTTAACCCATGTTCGCCGTGGTGATATAGTGAACGTTTACTCACTGCGTAAGGGCGCTGCTGAAGCCATTGAGGCTGTGGCCCATGGCGATGAAAACACCTCAAAGGTGGTGGGTCGTGCCATTAGTGAAATCAAACTCCCTTCGGGCACTACCATTGGCGCCATAGTGCGTAATGATGATGTACTTATCGCCCATGACGATACCGTGATTCAAAGCGGCGACCATGTGATCATGTTCTTGATCGACAAAAAGCATATTCATGTAGTTGAGAAGCTCTTCCAGGTCAGCGCCATGTTCTTATAGGCAAAAAAAAGCAGCTTTAGTTGGAAACTAAATGCTGCTTTTTGCTTCTCTAATGGATTTAGGTGTTTACTCAATATTGGCAAACTCTTCTGGCGATAGCTCGCCGTTACCATCAATATCAAGCTCATCGAACTTAGCCATTACTTCGGCATCGGCACTCGCTTCTTCCTTACTGATGCTGCCGTTACCGTCCACATCAAGAGATTCAAACGTCGCGCCCGAACCTGCAAATGCAGTCGAAGAAGATGCCAAAATAGCCATTGCTAGTAGTGTATTGGTCGTTTTCATAACTTGCTCCAAATATTCAAAAAGTAAACTTACTGAGCTGTTGCGAATTCTTGCTCGCTCAGCTGGCCGTCTTTGTTGCTGTCCAAGTCCTTAAACTCTTGCATTAGTTCAGGATATTGAGCCGCTTCTTCCATGCTGATAGCGCCATCGCTATCTACGTCCACAGTGTTAAATTCCAAGTCCATCGCGAATGCAGACGATGCACTGACTAAGCCGATTAAGGCGATTGCTTTAGAGGTCTTATTCATTGTTAACTCCCTGTGTTATTTCGCTTTAGCGAACTCTTCTTGAGACAGCTCGCCATCTACGTTTGTGTCTAAGTCTTTGAACTGGCTGATTAGCTCTGGGTGCTTTGATGCTTCTTCCATGCTAATGGCACCATTGCCGTCACTGTCTACCGTGGCAAAGTCAGCTGCTAAGGCAAAGGCCGCAGAAGAACCGACAAGGGCGCATAAGGCTAAAATGTGCTTTGATTTTTTCATCATTATCTCCTACTGATCACTGTAATAACTGCTGAAAATTACTCTGCTTTGTCAAACTCGGCTTGCGAAAGCTCACCGTTACCGTCGCTATCTAATTGTGCAAATTGCTCGGCTAGCGCAGCGTCAGCGGCAGCTTCTTGCACAGAGATAGCACCGTTGCCATCAACATCAAGAGTTGAGAAATCGGCAGCAAATGCTGCGCTTGATGCGGCTAAAGTGATAAGAGCGATAGTTGCTGTCATTGTTTTCATATTACTGTCCTTCCTACTTGTTTTGGTGTGAACCTAACGAACCTAATATTCGCCATCACATTTTCGACTCGCTAGGACTAATACAAGTCCGATGCCAGTTTTAAAAAAAACATATAATTCAATATGTTGAAACATTGATTGCTAAGAAATCAGGAATTCCCCCGTTTTTTCTGTTGCCATTTCGCGACAAGATCAAAGCTTTAAAAATAAAATATATATTTTTCAGTTAGTTAGTAATTTTTGATGGAGATTTCATTCAGAAACCACACAAATGGTAGACACGCTTTTCTGATTTTTATCTGAATAGAGGAGCCAAGAGGCAGATTTGGGCATGAGTGAAAAATTAATTTAATATTTATAAATCAAAATGTTATATGTTTACTTTCGCTTTTTGAAAATTAATTTCATAGCCAGAACACGGCCATAGATAAATTGTTGCCTTTTAGCAACATGCAGGGCTTTGTTCAGGTTGAAGCGGGTGAATTAATAAGAGTGACCTGCCCATTGCTCGAAGCTGAGCTCTGGTGGTAATAAGTCGTCCTGAAGCTGGGTCCCGGCTCGGGCATCCACGCCCTCGCGTTCGGCACTCCAAGAGTGACGTTATATGCAATAGGTGAGTTCGGTG
>NZ_PQCE01000060.1:0-466 GCF_002964725.1 Pseudoalteromonas sp. T1lg76 | reverse complement strand
AACGTAAATTAAGAAGAAAAAGGAAGGCTCTAGAGAGCCTTCCAGGGGTTACAGCTTACTTACGTTTACCGTTGCCTTTTGACTTAGGAGTAGCCGCAATGGTTTCCTCTAAAGAACAGTTGGCAGTGCCAGTTTCACATACTTGGTAAGTGAAGCTAGTCGCAGTAGAGTTAAAGCGGTCTGTGTAGCTTGTTTTGCTCACACCTGAGTCAATTAGAGCTCCGTCACGGTATACATCAAACTCAGTTGCAGTTTGTGCAGTCCAAGATAGGCTTGCTACTACACGGCCGTTAGAGGCTTCAGCAGTACCTTGTACAAAGATAGTTGGCACTGGTACAGGCTCAGTCACAGTTACGTCTTTAGTGATAGAGTGCTCGGCACCGTCATCATCGCTTACAGTTAGGGTTACAGTGTAAGTACCCGCAGCTGTGTAGCTGTGTGAAGGGTTAGCTAGAGTTGAGCTAGC
>NZ_PQCE01000059.1:0-5277 GCF_002964725.1 Pseudoalteromonas sp. T1lg76 | reverse complement strand
TATCTCTAGAGCGTAAATCAACAAGAGAAAATAGGGATTGTATTAATGTTCGAAAACCCGGAGCTTTATTGTGGCTAATCTTTCAACCCTAATCCGCTATCCACTACTAGCAACCGCAACCCTGGCTTGTATGCTGGCAAACGACGCAGACGTTTATGCGGCACACAATATCGATATCAATGACAGCTATGCGCTACACACCACAGGCTCGTCAATCGGCTCACAATGGCAACTTAGCAACCCGCTTTTTTCGAACAACCCTCTACGTATTGCATCTCGCACCCAACTGCCCTATGCGGCGAAAAGCATCGATGCCTTGGTTAGCGAGAACATATCCGGTGGTACACCAACGGCCAATGCCGCTGCCAAAAAGGATAAGCTAGACCCTAAATTTAATTTGCAGTGTGCCAGTTCAGTGCTCACCATCAACGCCGGTGATACCGCCAAGTTCAATTGCGAAAGCCGTATCATCGATGGTTTTAATGGTACATTGCGTCTTTCCTTAGCCTCCTCACTACCTGGGGCCAAACTATCGCACCGCGAAATCAACGCCGGCATGCCCTTTACCCTGGAAGTGCCAACCAAAAACAAAACCCAGTGGGGCGATTATGTGTTTACGATCACCGCCCATAAAGACAACCAGTTAAAACAACAGTCGGTGACCTTAAAGATTCTGCCTCCGGGTGTGCAACCCTACAGTTTCAACAATGACGAGCCGATGAGCATAGTCGACAATGGTGCCGTTGCTCAAGAAAGCGAGATCTTTGTGCCGCAACAAATGAGCACCTTTTCGTTGGCTGTGGAATTGGCGGTACGCCATAGCTGGCGCAGCGATCTTGCCATCGAGCTGGTCTCTCCCGGCGGCAGTGTGCATAGCCTGCATAACCGTAATGGCGGCTCAGGTGATGATATAAATCAAATCTATAAAATAGACACCTTTAACGGCGAGAATGCGTATGGTCCCTGGCGGCTGCGTATTATCGACAAGGCTCCGGGCAATGTTGGTGAACTGCGCAACTGGAAGCTGCATTTAGACGGCTTCAGCAGCCTGCCTCCTGGACAGCGCCTACTGCGCTAATCGCACAGGCAGTCGTTGATATCTATGGCATGGATTTGCTCGGACAGTAAAAACTGTTCTGCATAGGCCAGGTAAACGTTTTCGGTTAGGAACACATTAAACAGGGCCCGGTCGATATGCTCATCGGCAACCATAAAAGCTAGAGAAAACGACGGTGCCAAAATTGCCACTGTAGCCAACAGCACTCTGCACAGCGATATCTCTGACGCTAGGTAAGCGGCACCCTCACCTCTGAGGCCTGTGAGCAAGGCCCACAGAATGTGCTGCTGAGCAAATGTTCTCTTTCTAAGCTGAATAAATCAATTTACAGTCGGACCTTAAACAGAGCGCATCCCATGGTCTCTGCTTTTTCTTTGTATACAGCCTATACATATGCTCTGCACACTCCCCAAGTAACACTCGAGAAATTAACAGCTATAAAATGCATACAAGCAGAGCGCTACGTGCCCGACGCAAACGACATATGCACCATTAAAATTCCGTATATTGACATCGGGAGTGGATCAGAGCCCGCCATAACGGCCGTTTGATGGTGAATCTCTACCAAGAACGAGTGTTCCCCCCCTCTCTGTGCGGCTTTGCTCTACATACTTTGTATACAACATCCTTATAGGGTGGACGCCGCCACTCAGGCTGCCCGTACATAACCTATATACATTTAAGCTTTTTAATCGCATTCCTAAAGCGAACAAACGCACCCAGGCATCAGCGCATAAATATCACAAAAAACTGAATAACCAACGGTTTTATAGCACTTTTTTCCTGCCAACAAATCCATTGCAAATTGCACATCAATACATAAGAAACAAGAAAGCCTTCGAAAAACTGAAATTATTTTGCCATCACCCCGTAATAAAAACCCCTTTTAAATCATGCAAAAGTATGTGTTTACACACCAATTATGAATAAATGTGAATTTTTTGTTTATTATTTATTGATCACATGCAAATAAAGGCATATAAATATATGCATATGGATACAATAAGTGCGAGCGTGCGACGACTTACAGGGAGAATGAAAATGAAGTGGGTGCGTACAAATAAAACAACCATAAGTTAAATTTACACACAACAGGAGATCAGATGATGAAAACGCCCAAGAAGTCATCTTCCAAATTAATAAACGCCCTAGTAGGTACAACACTACTAGCTGGTATCAGCCCTGTAGCCCTAGCGGTTGCTAAAGCACCGTTCAAAGCAACACCTGACTACGATCAACAATCAGTTATCGTTAAGTTCAAACAAAAAGTAGATAAAAAAGATCGTAAAGACCTTACTCGTAATCTAGGCGTATCTTTCAAAGATAAAAACAACGACGGTGTTGATGACCGTTTACGTAACATTGCCAACGGTCGTCTAGCGGTGCTAGAGCTTGGTCAAGGCCGTAAAGTTGATGCGGTACTTGCCAGCCTTCAAAACCACCCACTTGTAGAATACGCAGAGCCTAACTACATAGTACACACTACTGCAGTTCCAAATGATACTTCATATGCAAGCCTTTACGGCATGCAGAAGATTCAAGCTGAAACAGCTTGGGACTATGTAATCGGTGATTCTTCTGTTGTTGTTGGTGTTATCGATACAGGTTTCGATTTCAACCACCCAGACTTGGCTAACAACATCTGGACCAACCCAAATGAAATAGCCGGCAACGGTATCGATGATGACGGTAACGGTTATATCGATGACATCCACGGTATCTCAGCCATCCTAGACAATGGTAACCCGTCTGACACAGGTTCTCACGGTACTCACGTATCCGGTACTATCGGCGCCAAAGGTAACAACAACCTGGGTGTTGTCGGTGTTAACTGGCAAACCAGCATGGTAGGTTGTAGCTTCCTTGGCACAGGCGGCGGTACTCTAGCCGACGGCGTACAGTGTATCGACTATATGATCGGTCTTAAAAATGCCGGTAACAACGTTCGCGTTCTAAACAACAGCTGGGGTGGCGGTGGTTTCACGCAAACGCTTAAAGATGCAATCACAGCAGCCAACAACGCGGATATGCTATTCGTAGCGGCAGCGGGTAACGACTCTGCTGACATCGACAACGGCGGTTTCTACCCTGCGGGTTACGATGTACCAAACGTAGTAGCAGTAGCTTCAACCGATAGCGCCGACAACCTGTCTGGTTTCTCAAACTATGGTGATCAGCTGGTTCACTTGGCTGCACCTGGTTCATTCATCCTGTCAACTACGCCTAACAACAGCTACGACACCTTCAGCGGTACGTCAATGGCCACACCTCACGTAGTTGGCGCTGCAGCCCTGCTCCTTGCGGGCAACCCGAACCTGACTACATCACAGCTAAAAAGTGTATTAATGAATACAGGTGATACGCTTGCGGCTTTGGCAGGTAAAACCATCTCAGGTAAGCGTTTGAACGTTGCCAATGCACTAATCGATTCGGGCGGCGCGGGTCCTTCTTTCTTCATGGAAGCAACGCCAAGTAAATCAACCATCAACCAAGGCGACAGCCAGGCTTACTCAATCGACCTAGTTGCAGCAGGCGGTTTCAACGGCACAGCAACTATGAGCCTGACCAGCATTCCTGCGCTTAACGCTGACGTGGTCTTCGCACAAAACCCGGTTGCGGGCGACACCACGAACACCATGACTATCAATACGACAGCGCAAACTGCGCCTGGTACGTACAATTTGACTGTCAATGCCACTGATGGCAGCGTGTCTAAGAACATCAACCTAGAGCTGAAAGTATGGCCTCAAGGTACAGTTTCTACTATGCTGACCAACAACGAAATCGTGCCTATCAGCGATGACGATCCTTCAAACCCAGCAACCAGCAGCATCAATGTTCCTTACGACATGACGCTAACTCAGGTTGAAGTGTTTGTTGACATCACACACACTTGGGCATCAGACATGGTAGTGTCTGTCATTTCACCAGCCGGCGAAGAAGTTATTCTGCACGACCGTGCGGGTGGTAACGGCACAGGCCTTGTTGGTAACTTTATTCCTACCGAATACGAGTTGGACAACGCACTGGGTGAGTGGCAACTGAAAGTCGTTGATGAAGTTGCAGGCGACACGGGGGCTATCAACAGCTGGTCACTAAAACTAACTGGCGCACCTACAGCTGGCACAGACTTTGCGCCAAACGTACAGATAGCAACTCCTGCTAACCAGGGCGCATTCTTGAACGGTGAAACTATCAGCTTCAGCGCAAGCTCTAACGACACCGAAGACGGCGACCTGACAGCTGGCATCGTTTGGACGTCAAGCATCGACGGTGTAATCGGTAACGGCACTTCATTCACTAAGTCTGACCTTTCTGTAGGCGACCACGTGATCACAGCGACTTCAACAGACTCTGCCGGCCAAAGCAGCAGTGAAACGGTTGAACTGTCTGTTGCTAACGCTAACACTACGGTAAGCGGTGCAAACAACACAGCAATCGCTATGCCTGAGATGGGTGGTAAAGTCTTTACTGAAATCGACCTGCCTACCGGCGTTGCTATCGATGCAATTGAAGTAAATGTTGATATCTCATTTAACTCGGTTCAATACTTGAACGTATGGCTACAGTCTCCAACTGGCACCACGGTTAAACTGGTAACTTGGCGTCAATTCTGGAACGCAGACCTGGTACACACCTTTACACCGGTTGAGTTTGCAGGCGAGTCAAGCATGGGTACATGGCGTCTGTTTGTTGAAGATACGTCAAGCTACACCATGAACGGCGTACTGAACAACTGGAGCATCTCGGTATCAAACGGCAACGCGGTACTTCCGCCTCCGGCTGAAAACCAAGCCCCAGTGATGACTATCAATGCACCTATGGGTGGCACTAGCTTCAACCTAGGTGACAGCATCACCTTCGACGGTACGGCAACCGACGCTGAAGACGGTGACCTAAGCGCAGGTATCAGCTGGTACGATAACTTCAACGGCCTAATCGGTACTGGTGCTCTATTCAGCATCAACACACTAGGCGCTGGTGACCACATCGTGACTGCTATTGCGACTGACTCACAAGACGCGTTCGACCAGGCACAAGTAAGCTTCACTATCGTAGACGCGCCAGCTAACCTAGCACCTGTAGCTGACTTCACGTTCGCCGCTACTGACCTTAACGTTCAGTTCAGCGACCTATCTGGTGACACTGACGGTGCGGTAACAACTCACTCTTGGGACTTCGGTGACGGCGCTAGCTCAACTCTAGCTAACCCTTCACAC
>NZ_PQCE01000058.1:0-12988 GCF_002964725.1 Pseudoalteromonas sp. T1lg76 | reverse complement strand
TCGGTCGTACCAATTCTCTACAATATTTCTCGTATTCAATAAAAACCCTAGCTCAGTTGCTTAGAGCACTACCTGCTCTCTATGACCCGGTCCAAAGGCCAAGTAGTTCGAACCTACTTTGTCGTGCCACTCATTCAAAAGCTGCCATCTCTTTGTCTGGATAAAATCCCGAAATACAACTGTATCTTACGACCACACTGCGAGAATTATGCTCTCTTGTCGGGCTGAAAGCCCGACCTACAACGACCAGCTACTCCTCAGGCTCAGACCAGACCGCAAATTCATTGCCGCTGGGCTCAATAAAATGAAAGCGTCGGCCGCCTGGGAAGGAAAATATGGGTTTGCATATCACCCCGCCGGCGTTTTCTATTTTTTGCTTAGTTTGCTCAAGGGCGCTGGAATAAAACACCATCAATGCCGAGCCGTTTTGCGTGCTGGCACATTGGTCGCTGGCATAGAAACCGCCGTCGAGCCCGGCACCACTAAAGGCACTGTATTCGGGGCCATAGTCGGTAAATTGCCAGTTAAAAACTTGTGTGAAGAAATCCTTAGTCGCGCGTAAATCCCGCGCCGGATACTCAATATAATTAAACTTTTCGTGACTTGTAGTGGACATGCTGATCTCATAATTCTGTGTCTGTCCTTTTACGCTAGCATAAAAAAACGGATACCTATAAAAAGTATCCGTTTTTCAATTTGCTTAGCGTTTCGCTGAGAGCTTAGGTCGAAAGCTTAGTCTTGGTGCTCAATCTTGGCCCAAGAATCGCGTAAACCTACTGTTTGGTTAAATACCAAATGCTCAAAGTGATTGTCGCGACAGAAGTAGCCGGTACGCTCAAACTGATAACCTACTAGTGGCTGGGCATCCGCCAGGCTTGGCTCAAGTTTGGCATTGCTGACAATCTTCAGTGACTCAGGGTTAAGCACGCTGGCGATATCATCTGCAGAGCCTGGATTAGGCACATTAAACAGACGGTCATACAGACGTACTTCGGCTTCGATGCAATGAGTTGCGCTCACCCAATGGATAACGCCCTTCACTTTACGGCCATCTTCAGGGTTTTTACCTAAAGTATCTGCGTCATAGGTACAGTAAATGGTGGTGATATTGCCATCAGCATCTTCTTCGATGCGCTCGGCCTTGATCACATAAGCATTACGTAAACGCACTTCTTTGCCCAGTACCAAACGCTTGAACTTCTTGTTCGCTTCAACACGGAAATCGTCGCGCTCGATAAATACTTCACGCGTAAATGGCAATTGACGTGAGCCCATTTCTTCCTTGCTTGGATGATTAGGTGCATCAAGCATTTCTACCTGATCTTCCGGGTAGTTTTCGATAACGATACGTACAGGATCAAGTACAGCCATAGCACGGGCGGCGTTGTCGTTCAGGTCATCACGGATACAGGCTTCAAGCATACCCATTTCAACCAGGTTATCCTGCTTAGTCACACCGATACGCTTACAGAATTCGCGAATAGACGCTGGTGTATAACCACGACGGCGCAAACCAGCAATGGTTGGCATACGCGGGTCGTCCCAGCCATCAACATGACCATCAACCACCAATTGGTTAAGCTTACGCTTACTCATCATGGTGTATTCCAGGTTCAGGCGTGAGAACTCGATTTGCTGTGGATGACAATCAATGCTGATGTTATCAAGCACCCAGTCATACAGACGACGGTTGTCCTGGAACTCCAGCGTACATAATGAGTGAGTAATGCCCTCTAATGCATCGCTGATACAGTGAGTAAAGTCGTACATAGGGTAAATGCACCACTTGTCACCGGTTTGATGGTGATGAGCAAAACGAATACGGTAGATAATAGGGTCACGCAACACCATAAATGAGCTGGCCATATCTATCTTGGCACGCAGTACACATTCACCTTCTTTAAACTCGCCGTTTTTCATCTTCTCGAATAACGCCAGGTTTTCAGCGGCTGGGGTATCGCGGTATGGGCTGTTTTTACCCGGTTCAGTAAGGGTGCCACGGTATTCACGGGCTTGCTCTGGGCTTAAGAAGCACACATACGCCAAGCCTTTGTTGATCAGCTCAACCGCATACTCATAAAGCTTATCGAAGTAGTTTGATGAATATTCAATCTCGCCATCCCACTGAAAACCAAGCCAACTCACATCTTCTTTGATGGAGTTAACATAGTTAATGTCTTCTTTTTCCGGATTGGTATCGTCAAAGCGAAGATTACACAAACCTTGGTAATCTTGCGCGATACCAAAGTTCAAACAAATTGATTTTGCGTGGCCGATATGCAGGAAACCATTAGGCTCAGGCGGGAAACGTGTATGAGTTTTTTGGTGTTTACCCGACGCCAAGTCTGCATCAATAATATTACGAATAAAGTTCGTTGGGCGATTTTCAATCTCCGCCATTGGGATACTTTCCTCTGAATTCTACGTGGCTTTTAACCAAGTTATTATGACAAAATCTGCCGTTAACATACAGCTTTTAGTAGGGTCAAACCAGTTTTAATTCAAGGGTGTTACCATCTGGGTCATGAATGTATAAAGAACGACCAAAACCCGTGGCGCCATAGCGTGTGGCAAATATTAATGTCTCCATCACCCCTTTGCGTTTTAGCGTACGTATGAGCGCCTGCTCGCTCGGCGCCTTCACCTGCAAACAAATATGGGCTATGGGTGAGCTGCGTACATCCACCGCCGCCCCGCTATCAAGGCTGCCCTCGGTACTCAGTATGTCGATAAGCGCCGCACCAGCACGCAATTGATACAGGCCCTCATCCTCAAGTACTCGTTCAAGTTTGGCGCCGAGTACCTCTTGGTAAAAAGCCAGTAACTGCTCTACCTTTGCAGTACGAATGACTACATGATCTAACCCCAGTAATTCCATAAACCACCTTTATTTGATTGAGATCTAAACTTGTTTCTATAGTTAAAGGTAGCGTGAAAAACACATAATCCGAAAGAGATAAGGAACCTGTATGTCTAATTCGACCGAGTCTAATTCAACCGAGTCTAATTCAACCATATCTGAGCCGGGCGCCCCAATGCAGTGCGCCAGGGATTTAATGACCGCCTCTCCCATCACCATAGCTGCTGATGCTTCCTTGTATGATGTTCATCAACTGATGCGCCAGTACAATATTCGCCACATCCCGGTCACAGATGACAAGCAACACCTGGTGGGCATGCTGACGCAAAAAGTGATTATCGCCCAGGTAATGAAAATTATCTCGGTATTTGGCGCCGATGCCCTGGAGCGCAAAGAAAAGCAAACACCTGTTAGTGAGATCATGTTGACTCGCTTTGATACCGTCGATTCCAGCGATCAGCTAATTGATATTGCCAAGTTTTTCTTGAATAACCGCCATGGCTGCATGCCGGTTTTAGAGGCGAAAAAGTTAGTGGGTGTACTGACTTCATCGGATTTCGTCAGGCTCAGTATTAGCCTGATGGAAAAGTCATAAAAGTTTAATCTAGCGCAACATCGTTGACATTTATCAGCACTAGAATGAAGCCAATGAAAACACCAAGGACTAAGGAACAATCATGGCTTCACAAAATCAGCACCGGGTCTATATCCCAACCAATGCCCGAGCTAACCAATATATCCTCGCCGAGTTTAAGCCCGACGAGGATTTTTATGCCTGTTTTAGCGATTATGCCAGCGCCCATCAACGCATAGTACGGCAGCTCTTTGCGCTGTGCGATGACGCCGAGCTATACAATGTGCACGTTTTAGTGAACGACAAGCTGCCTATCGTGCGCTTCCACGAGGAAGCCTATTGCTTAGAGACCAAACGCCAGCAATTGTTTTTCTACAACCCGCGCTATCACGAAGCCCACACCCTGCACGGCGATGACACACAAAAAGCCCGCAAGGTACGCTTATTATTCTTAGCCACAGGCGAGGATATTCGAGCCCACAGCGCCGATTTCCACTCCCGAGTAGCCAAGGTGCTGACAACATTGCAAGAGCAATTACCAAACCAGGCACAACCCTTCAAGGTTCGCGATCATCAGCACCTTACCTATGATATTTTTGCCCGCGCCAAAGGCTTTAAAGAAAGTTATGGATACAAGCTCAGAGCGTTGGACTCGCGTTATGAAGCACGCGGCTGTCCGCTGCCAGAGCACAGAGATCTCACCTATGCACGCTTTACCTTACCCCTAACTCGCCAAGTCAAAACCCAGCTACTGGATAACGACACCACCGACTTTGCCCAGTTTTACGCCCGTATCGCCGACGCTTTCGTCACAGCTTGCGAAGCCAAGCGACTGCCACGTCGTGCCATGGTGGCCAATGGCCGTACGCCCCTTATCCGTCACCGCGATATCGACACCAGCGCCCATAATGAAGAGCTGGAAAAGTTAAGCTTTTTGCCGTGCCAGGATAATACCCAAAACTATGTACTTTATAATGGCAACCAGCTGGTACAAAGTATCGACTTTGTGATCGTTGCCGGCACCGAAGACAAGCATGATATGGGTTATGGCCGTTTTATGAATCAGGTAGAAAGTGTAATCAAATCCCTGTGTACAGAGCTGCACGTTAACCCCGAACGTCAAGACATCAATACCCGCTTCTATCAGCACCTAAGTTACGCCCTATAAGGCAAAAAATGCCCTCTTCTGCGCCGTCATTCCGCCCTGAATGACGGCCACTTCAACAACAAACCAAACTATTAACCCCCTGATTAAATCAAGTTTATTACCATTGGTTACAACGAGTTACGTGTAAACGGAATAGTTTACCTTGCTTACATACGTTCATGTATGTATATTTGCACTCTATTTCTCGATTTGTTGTTCTTAGAAGGTTGGATATGAAAGCAAAAACCCTGGTCGCCTTAACCATAGTCGCGACACTTGGCCTTAGCGGCTGTGAACAGTCGGGCGCGCAAGCTCAGACCCAAAGCGCACCGAGCGCGGTGGAAATTGAAGCATATCAGTTGCAGCCACAAACTGTGATGCAACACACCGAGTTGGTGGGCCGCACCGTGGACTTCCGCCAGGCGGAAATTCGCCCTCAGGTTAGTGGTATTTTGCAGTCCCGCCTCTTTGAAGAAGGGCAAATGGTTGAAAAGGGCGATCTGCTTTATCGCATCGACCCTGCTCCTTTTGAAGCCGCTCTTGCCAGTGCTAAAGCGAGCTTAGCCAAAGCCGAAGCTGGGGTAAAAAACACCACTGCCCGCGCTAAGCGTATTAAAAGCCTGCTCGGCACCAACTCGGTCAGCCAACAGGACTTCGATGATGCTGATGCCCAGCGCCTTGGTGCCCAGGCCGATTTAGCCGCCGCCAAAGCTGCGGTACTGAGCGCCCAAATCAATCTGGATTACACCAGTATTCGTGCACCGATCAGCGGTCAAATCGGTCGTTCTTTGGTGACCGAAGGAGCCCTGCTTACCGCAAACCAAGGTAATGAGCTGGCAACCATTCGCCAGTTAGACCCTATCTATGTGGACATGACCAAGGCGGCATCCAAACTGGCGTCATTACGCCAGGCCATTACCACTAATGCCAGTAATACAGGTGTTGCCCCGGCGGTCCAGCTAAAGCTTGATGAGCAACTTTGGTATGGCCACTCTGGTGAGTTGCAGTTCTCCGAGGTAAGCGTTGACCCATCGACGTCTATGGTTACCATGCGTGCGGTATTCCCAAATCCAGATGGCGAACTCCTACCCGGTATGTTTGTACGTGCCCAGCTTGAGTTAGGTAACACCAACAACGGCCTTTTAGTGCCACAAAAGTCAGTGGTGCGCACGCCTAAAGGTGAAGCCACCGTGATGGTAGTGAACAGCGAAAACACCATTGAGGTGCGCGTGGTCGAACTAGCTCAGCAGGTTGATCAAAGCTGGCTGGTAAACAAGGGCCTTAAAGCAGGCGATATGGTGGTGACCTCGGGTTTACAAAAAATCCGTCCTGGGGCGCTGGTTAAAGTTACCAACAACCCATCGGAGGCATAAGTATGGCGAATTTCTTTATTAGCCGACCAATCTTTGCATGGGTGATAGCAATAGTCATCATGCTGGCCGGTTTGTTGTCTGTTAAACAATTGCCGGTTGAGCAGTACCCTCAGGTAGCACCGCCAGCGGTAACCATTACCGCCAGCTACCCGGGTGCGACGGCGAAAACCGCCGAAGACGCCATCACTCAGGTTATCGAGCAGGCCATGAACGGCATCGACAACCTGATGTATATGTCGGCACAGAGTGACTCTTTGGGTAATGTAACCCTGACCCTGACCTTTGAAACCGGCACAGATCCGGATATTGCCCAGGTTCAGGTGCAGAACAAGCTACAGCGCGCTATCCCACTGTTGCCACAAGAAGTGCAGCAACAAGGTGTAGCTGTTGCCAAATCGAGCGGCAGCTTCTTAATGGTTGTCGGCTTTATTTCCGAAGACGGTTCCATGACCCGTGAAGACCTTTCCGATTACGTGGTGTCAAACGTAAAGGATCCGATCAGCCGTACGCCAGGTGTAGGTAACCTCACCGTATTCGGTAGCCAATACGCCATGCGTATCTGGTTGGATGCAGACAAACTCAATGAGTTTCAGCTAACCCCAACAGATGTGACCAGCGCCATTCGTGTGCAAAACAACCAGGTGACCGCAGGTCAGCTAGGCGGTGCACCGGCTTTACCAGGTCAGCAATATAACGCTGCAATTACGGCACAAAGCCGATTGAGCAGCCCGGAAGAGTTCGGACAAATTCTGCTGCGCGTAAATGCCGACGGCTCACGCGTATTACTTAGCGATGTTGCCCGTATTGAACTTGGCGGTGAAAACTATGCGGTTATGGGTCGTTATAACGGCATGCCAGCAACCGGTTTTGCCATTGAGCTGGCTACAGGTGCCAACGCCCTGGACACGGCCAATGCGGTAAAAGCACGTTTAGCCGAGCTTGAAGCCTATTTCCCGGCCGGTGTTAAAATCACCATCCCTTACGACACGACGCCCTTTGTTGAAGTGTCTATCAGCGCCGTAGTACAAACTCTGTTTGAAGCCGTGATCCTGGTATTCGTGGTTATGTATCTGTTTATGCAGAACTTCCGCGCCACGCTGATCCCGACTCTGGCCATTCCCGTCGTATTACTTGGTACCTTCGGCATCATGTCGGCCATGGGTTTCTCTATCAACACCTTGACCATGTTCGGTATGGTACTGGCCATCGGCCTCTTGGTGGACGATGCCATAGTTGTGGTAGAAAACGTTGAGCGGGTCATGAGTGAAGATGGCCTGGGACCAGTTGAAGCCACGCGTAAGTCCATGAGTCAGATCACCGGCGCCCTGGTTGGTATCGGCCTAGTATTGTCGGCGGTATTCGTACCTATGGCGTTTTTCGGCGGAGCCACCGGTGCCATCTATAAGCAGTTCTCTATCACTATCGTATCGGCCATGGCGCTGTCGGTAATCGTTGCTATCGTCTTTACGCCGGCCCTGTGTGCCACTATTTTGAAGCCAATCCATGGCGATCATCATAACAAAGGCGGCTTCTTCGGCTGGTTTAACCGCACCTTCGACCGCGGTAATGACAAATATGGTAAGGCCGTAGGCGGTCTGTTGAAGCGCCCTGTTCGCTCTATGGCTTTATACGGTGTGATAGTGGCGGTAATGGCGCTGATGTTTGCCCGCCTGCCGTCGTCTTTCCTACCAGAAGAAGATCAGGGTATCTTCCTGACCATGGTGCAATTACCAAGTGGTGCCAGCCAGGAACGTACCGAAGCAATTATGACGCAAGTATCGGATCACTATGGCAGCGAAGAAGCGGTGCAGTCTGTATTCACCGTAAGCGGCTTTAGTTTTGCCGGTCAGGGTCAAAACGTCGGTCTTGCCTTCACCCGTTTGAAGGACTGGAGTGAGCGTGACGAAAGCCAAAGCGTGCAAGCGATTATTGGCCGCGCCATGGGCAAGTTCTCAACCATTAAAGAAGCGCAGATCTTTGCCTTTAACCTGCCACCTATTGTGGAATTAGGTCAGGCCACCGGCTTTAACATGTTCTTGCAAGACCGCGGTGGTCTGGGCCACGAAGCCCTGCTGCAGGCACGTAACCAGTTCCTTGGCATGGCCGCACAGCGTCCAGAGCTGATGGCGGTGCGTCCAAACGGCATGGAAGATGCGGCGCAGCTGCAAGTAGATATCGATCAGCTTAAGGCTCAAGCTTTGGGTGTGCCAATTAGCGAGATCAACAACGCCTTGTCTATCGGCTGGGGTTCAACTTATGTGAATGACTTCGTTGACCGTGGCCGCGTTAAGAAGGTGTATGTGCAGGCAGATGCCGAGTTCCGTATGACTCCTGAAGACTTAAGCCACTGGTATGTGCGTAACAATCAAGGCGAGATGGTGTCATTCGACAGCTTTGCCAGCAGCCGCTGGGTGTATGGCCCACAACGTTTGGAGCGTTATAACGGTATCTCGGCGATGGAGATCTTAGGTCAACCGGCACCAGGATACAGCTCGGGTACGGCGATGGCCGTAGTAGCCGAATTGGTAGACCAACTACCGGAAGGCATCGACTTTGAATGGACCAGCACCTCGTATCAAGAAAAGATGTCTGGCTCACAGGCGCCCTTCTTGTACGCCCTGTCGATCCTGGTGGTATTCCTGTGCTTAGCGGCGCTGTATGAGAGCTGGTCGATTCCATTCTCGGTGATCATGGTGGTGCCATTGGGTATCGTCGGTGCCCTGGGTGCGGCCTTTATCTTCGGCTTGGAAAATGACGTCTACTTCCAGGTGGGTCTGTTGACCACCATGGGTCTGGCCTCGAAAAACGCCATCCTGATTGTGGAGTTTGCTAAAGACCTGCAACAACAAGGTCTGGATGTTATTAAGGCAACGCTTGAGGCTATCCGCCTGCGTTTACGCCCTATCATCATGACCTCACTGGCCTTCTCACTGGGCGTATTGCCACTGGCGATCAGTACAGGTGCGGGCTCGGCGAGTCGTAACGCCATAGGTATCGGCGTACTAGGTGGTATGGCAACGGCGACCTTCCTGGCAATCTTCCTCGTCCCGGTGTTCTATTTGGTGGTACAAAAAATCTTTGTACGCAATAAATAATACCAATTCTGTTAAGTATGTGATCAGAGATAGCGCTGGATAAATGATGTGATAACAAGGCGGAGTTTTTCTTATGTAGATATGCTACATAGAAAAATTCCAACGCCGTAAGCATGATATTTAGCCCGCTAGAATGATTAGCTATTTAAGTGAATTGGTATATGCAGGCACTGCAAGCCGGGCTAATTTAGCCCGGCTTTTTTAGGCCTACAAATAAGGTATCGAGTAAGGGCTCAACCTGCTTGGTCAGGTTCATACAGCCCGGGTGCTGTAGATACTGACTGAGCAGACCCACAAACAAGGCATTGAGAGATATCGCCGCATCTTCGGGGCGAATACAAGGGTTCAATTCGCCATTATCCAGGGCACGATTAAAGGCCAAAGTTAAAGTCGCTATTACTTCCTGATTTAATTCTTTTTGCTGCGCCACCACGGGATTAAGCTCTTCCACATATTCACAGCGATGGAACACCACGGTGAGCACGCGATAATATTGTGGCTCCTGCTCAACCAAGAGCATAGAGCGGCAAATCACATCTTTCACCTGTGCCAAAGTGCTTTGTTCATTGGCCTGCTGCAGTTCACTCAGCATCATTCTAAAGGGCAAGCGAATACGCTCAAGCATGGCGTTAAATAGATCGTTCTTATTGGCAAAATGCCAGTAAATGGCACCTCGGGTTACCCCCGCCGCGGCGGCAATATGCGCCAAGGTGGTACAAGACACGCCATGATCAAAGAATAGTTGTTCTGCAGCATCGAGGATGGCCGCCCGAGTCTGCTCTGCATCGGCCTTACTTCGCCTTGCCATTATGCTTGCCTATTAGTTTTAGTTGCTGATTATATTAACATATTAGTTACCAAGTTTGACCAGCTAGTGTGGATTTAGGGCATAATTTCCATATAAAAAAAGGGGCTATTTGCCCCCAACTGCTAAGGTAACTTAACTTATTACTCGATCACCACAAAAGGCATATTTATGTTTGCCGCATTGACCTCAGACACCCACAGATAATTACCCGGTGCCAAATCGACGCTGACATAGCCATGGTTACCGGCACGCATCTGTTCAATGCCGCCTAAAAAGGTCACAGGTGCCGGCGCGCGTAAGCCACCGACATTAGTCCAGTCCATCCAAAAATACACCTGCTGTAAATCCGTACCCTCTTCGAGCTTCGCCAGATGTAGGTCATAGGGTAAAAAGCCCGGCGGGTTTTCACCTATATCGATACGAAAGGTGTGTTTACCCGCTTTCACCACCTCTGGTCCGCTAATGCCGGTGTTGGCGACTGTCAGATTATGAGTGGCATCGGGTAGCTCCTGCTCGGCGGGACCGGGATGGACCTGTATCTGATGCAACATCCCCATCATCGTGTGCCATTGGCCATCAGGGGCTTTCACATAGCATTCGAGCAAATAGATGCCGGGCTTATCGATATTAAAGGTCGCCTCGACGCTGTGGCCATTGGACAAGAGCCCGGCGCCCCCTACCCAGGTCATTTGCAGGCCCCAATCCGGGACGTTTTGCTCTAAGAATGGACCTATATCTGCTTTGGTCATTTCGCCGCTGCGCAGCCCCTGCATAATGGGGTCAAACGCAGGTGCTACGTCTCGGAGCTGATCCTCTATGGTCTTCCCCTCCACCAGACGATACATGGCCACAAAGTGCTCCTGGCCACCGCGATTGGTAAACGCAAAGGTTGTCCAGCCGGTGGGTAAATAATCCGGCGCCAAAATGGCGTACTCTGTGGTGGTGACATCTACCTTATTGACCGGTGTTAACTCAGCCCTTGGCACAGCCTGTGGCAACGCCTGTGGCGTCATCTTTTCTTGCTCATTGCTCGCCACTTCGCTTTGAGGTGCTCCACAAGCCGATAACATACAGACCAGAGCAAAGCTAAAAAGTGACTTAAATATATTTAACCCAGGCACATAAACCCCCTTGGTTCAATTTGGCGTTAAGGTTAAAGCCTAGTTAAAAAGGATGATTTGGCAACCTATCATTGCCACCCTGGTGTGGGTCGGTAAGAGAAGCTTGTATTAAGTGATGGCTATGAGCGAAGTGCAAGCGTTGATAACGCCCAAGACGGGGCGATAACACACGGGCTAAAATTAGGCACGAAGTGGCGCTGCCCATGTGTTAGCGTCCCTGCGAGCAGCGCGAGTGCCTTGAGTGGTTTGTTATGTGCTTCGCTCAGTTTTTATTAAAAGCGCAATTGCGGTTAAAACGTGGAACAACATACCCAAAATGAACCACAATAGTGCGCTACGCCCTGATGTTTTTGCCCACCATGCACAGAAAAAAGCGAACAAAACTATAGCTAAACCACTATGTCTTAAGGTCTCTTGAATTTTTGAGATGTCTGATTTTGCTTTGTTTTGAGCTGTCTCCAGTTCCCAGACTTTAGATTGAAGTTTACTTACTTTACTTTCTAATTCTGAAGTAGTTAATTGTTCTGACGCGTCGGATGCGAAAACAGAACTTTGGAGTCCGAGAAACATAAAAAACACTAAAAGTAATTTGCATTTCATTGCAGTAAATCTCCTTTGGCACATAACGCCGCATTAAGGTGTGAGCAACGCTACCACGAAACTTAACCATACCACCGTAAACACGAAACCCAACGATGGAATGAAAAATGCCAAGCGTTGGGAACCACTCTTAAATGCTTTGTTAGAAATTTATTTTCTCAACACCTTTAACATCCCACCCACCAAAATCTGTACCGTCATCAACTAAAATGGACTGGCTACTTGGATGGAATGGGCTAGCACCTGACATGATGAAGTTTTCAATTGTCGACTGTTCACCCTTTGACAGCTTATCCCACCACGACGGTGAAAAGAACGTATTTTCAGCAACACTGAAGAAAAACCGGACCAATGCACTGAACTTTCGAGAGTTATCTATAGCTAAAAATGTCTCGATGAAATCTCTGCTAACTTGCGCATCTTTCAACCAACTAAATACAACATATCCTTTGCCATCACTAGCAAAGGAATTGAAACAAACATAGTCAGGTACAACGTTTAAGTTGGCTAAATCTTGTATCAGCTTTCCATTAAAATTAACCGTTGGTGCAACAATTGAGGACACCATTACAGGTGGTGGAACATCGGACGAAATAACTAAGTGAGATAGCTCCGTTTTTTGGTCGTGAATTAATTGTGCATCTAATAGTGATTTGAAATCAGAAAGTTCTTTAACTGCTGCAGAAACACCTAGTTCATTATCTGCAATGAATTGTTGGATAAAAACCTGATCGAATTTGTTTTTGCCCTTATCTGCAAATTTTAGGAAATCATTAGTAGTAGAACTATTTTGCTTTGCATACATTTCTTTAGCTACAGCCCTATAAGCTAAAGCAAAACACTGTTGTTCAGTTCCAGTAAATTCGCAATCTTCGACACAAGAGAATAAGCTGTTGTCATGATATGAACAAAAGCCTTTAAAAGTTGATGCTTGTTTAATTCCTATTTTTTCAGGTCGTAACCTACCATTGTTTTTAATCAAAGTCGGGAGACTGATTTTCAACCCTTTCACATGGTTAGTACTATCTGCTATCGCACCTAAGCTACCACTTTTAGAGACGGTATGAGCACTTATAATTTTATTTGTACACTCATGATTGAGTGCATCTGGAACCATACAGCATTGTCTAGAAGTAATTTTATTGGATGCTTTAATAGCTTCACTTTTTGAAATTGCCTCTTCATATTCTCGGTTTAAGTGACAACGCTTAAATTTCAAGCCTGAACCACACCAACATTTCTCATTTCTACCTAAGCTCACTGACTACCTACCAATTTCAAAAAAGCATGTAAATACATGCCAAAGTTAACTTAAATTTCTAACGCCCGGTTATGGGGCGAGTTCAGGCTTGCTATACTTGGTGAGGAACGAACCCGAGCAAGCCTTAACGAGTCCATATGCCATAAACC
>NZ_PQCE01000057.1:0-283 GCF_002964725.1 Pseudoalteromonas sp. T1lg76 | reverse complement strand
CTGAGTTTGGGTGACGAGAAACCGAAGCCCCGCTTCGCAGTTCGAGGAAGTGACAAATCTGTCTGGAACAGATTTGAACAGCGTTAGCTGACCCGAAGGGGTGAATACAGGACGTATTCAATACTACATGGATGCGCGAAGGGGAGATACTTCATGGATGAATTGATTGCACCTAGGCTGATAATTTTAAAACGCCAGAAAGCAAAAAACCCGCTCATTGAGCGGGTTTTTCTGAATAGGAGCCTGGTGATGACCTACTTTCACATGGCAAATGCCACACTAT
>NZ_PQCE01000056.1:0-245 GCF_002964725.1 Pseudoalteromonas sp. T1lg76 | reverse complement strand
ACTGCCGTAATCTATACTTGCTTCGAGCACTACCTACTCTCTATGACCCGGTCCAAAGGTCGGTGGTTCGAATCCACTCGGTCGTACCAAATCTCTAAAATACCTCTCGTATTCAATAAAAACCCTAGCTCAGTTGCTTAGAGCACTACCTGCTGTCTATGACCCGGTCCAAAGGTCGGTGGTTCGAATCCACTCGGTCGTACCAATTCTCTACAATATTTCTCGTATTCAATAAAAACCCTAGC
>NZ_PQCE01000055.1:0-1408 GCF_002964725.1 Pseudoalteromonas sp. T1lg76 | reverse complement strand
GGTGATGAATTGTCTTACCTGTGGGAAGGTCCTGGCTCGATTGCAGACCAAACTGCAGCCACTACCTCGGTAAGTGGTTTGAGCGCAGGCACTCATACCTTCACTGTTACCGTTTCCGATGGTATGGAAGAAGTAACCTCAAGCGTTAATGTGACGGTGACCGCGCAAAGCACGGTTGAAGAGACAGAGAAAAAGAGCTCAAGTGGTTCATTTGCTTGGCTCATGCTACTGCTTCCTTTTGCTTGGCTGCGCCGTCAAAAGGCCTAACATCATAAGCCCGACACTAGGTTAGTGTTAACCCATGCCGCTCCATTAGTGAGCGGCATTTTTGTATTTACAGCACCGCTTTGTTGTCCAATTGGCGGTTGTAGCCCCAGGGGTTTAACGTTAAAGTAGCCCGGTTATAATGCTGTGTGCTATCGGGTGTTTTTGCCGATAAGCCCATGGCGTCTTTCCATATATACAATGTAAGGTGGCATCATGCGCTTATTACACACCATGTTACGCGTGGGCAATTTAGAACGTTCAATTGAGTTTTACACGCAAGTTTTAGGGATGAAGGAGCTGCGCCGAGCAGACAATGAAGAATACCGCTATACCTTGGCCTTTGTAGGCTATGGTGAAGAGAAAGATCATACCGTGCTTGAACTGACTTATAACTGGGATCAGGATAGCTACGAGCTGGGCACGGCCTATGGCCATATCGCCATCGAGTATGATGATATATACAAGGCGTGCGACGATATTCGCGCTGCAGGTGGAGTAATTAGCCGTGAGCCGGGCCCGGTAAAAGGCGGCACCACTGAAATCGCTTTTGTGAAGGACCCAGATGGCTATGCCATCGAGCTTATTCAGAAAAAAGAATACACCAGCTTTTAACTGTGAAACGGCGGCTAACTACTTTAGGTTGCGCCGCCGCTATTAACAACCACTTGCCTAACAAGGCCAGCAAGGCCTGACTCTCGATAATTATGTTAACCCGCTCTATCTGCACCAAAGCGCCAGGCTGTAAGGATATCGGCTGCAATCACCCGAGATTTGATAAGACGCGCTCAGAGATGCGCTATCCAGCTTTAAAGTCGTGACTATACCCAGGTAGAACTTGCCTTCGCCTTCTTTTAGAGATTTAGCGTTATTGGGATAGTGATTTAAAAGCCAAGATCTTTGTCAAGACATGGCAAAGCCGAAACGCAACTGTGCTCAAAAAGTTAACTGAAGTTATTGAGCAGGAAAGGAGTGTATCGATTGTATCTATAAATATCAGAGCTGAACGCTGATGATTTTAAAAAGTTGGATATAACCGGATAAGAACAAGAAGAAAGTGGCGTCCCCTAGGGGATTCGAACCCCTGTTACCGCCGTGAAAGGGCGGTGTCCTAGGCCTCTAGACGAAGGGGACACAAAGTGTG
>NZ_PQCE01000006.1:0-131390 GCF_002964725.1 Pseudoalteromonas sp. T1lg76 | reverse complement strand
TATGTAGTTATTCTACATAGAAAAATTCCAACACAGTGAGCATGATATTTAGCCCGCTAGAATGATTAGCTATTTAAGTGAATTGGTATTACATAGCGCTGCTATGCTACACAACGAGCGCCGCGATCAGAAAGCGTTTAGATTGAATGAAAGGGCCGTTATAGGTCGGCGCGTTGCGCCGTCAAGGTGCCAATAATACACTATTTGTAGGTCGGTGCTTTGCGCCGACAAGGTGCCAATGATGCCCATTTGTCGGGATAAAATCCCGACCTACATTTGAGCGGCGCTGATGTCCGCTCTGAAATAATAAGTTTTAATCCAGGGCGCGATAGACCTTTTTATTATCTTCTTTCGTAGGGTTACAACCTCACAACCTGAGAGGTAATCCTGCAATGCGCGTTTATTCTTAAAATCCACTAAAACCAGCAGGTTACCCAGGCCGAGCAGGGCGGTTAAGCTGCGCCATGCACCTTGCCAAAATGTAGGTAAAGAACCATCTAAACGACGTACTTGTAAGCGCCAGGCACGCATGCCTATGGTTTGTCCGCTTTTACTCCAGAAATAACCAAAAAAGCTAATGCTCACCAGCACCAGGAGAATATCGCGAATAACATAAAGCACAGTATTTTCTTGGATCAGCGCGGCCACATCTTCGGCCTCGCCCATGGCAATCCAGCCCAGGGATACACCGCCTTGTACCAATAATAAAAAGACCACGGTAGTCAGCATGGCGAAGGCAATAACCACTAAGCCGTCATAAATAAGTGAAGCAAGACGGCGACCAATGCCCGCAGGCGCAGAATTCAATGACATTATGATATTTCTCGCAAACAAAATCGGCGACAGTGTAACAAAGGGGGATTGCAAAGGCGACGCTTTCCCGGTTTGGCGGGTAGGACTAGGCCGTTAAATTCAGATGAAAGATACGCAAAAAGTCCGCTTTGGTTGAATATTCGGCAGTTGACACATTAATAACATAAAACGCTTGCCGCGCTTATCATTCTTTGTATAATGCTGGGCATAGAGATGGAGGCAGATAAACAAAGCCTTTGCTCTGAAGTGGTTTTTCTTTATCTTCTCGCAGAGAAGGTCAAAGAAAAAAGATGCCAGTGTGATGGAATTGGTAGACATGACGGATTCAAAATCCGTTGCCTTCGGGCGTGGCGGTTCAAGTCCGCCCACTGGTACCACTTTTACAGACCCTAGCCGATTGGTTAGGGTTTTTTTATGCGTGCAATCCCTGCCACTTACCCTTCGGGCCGACCTGCGGTCGTTCAAAAATATTCCCGATATTTTTGTATGCGTGCAATTTACGTTGCTCGGACTTGAGCGCCACGCTTGGCGTGGCACTGTTACGGGTTTGGAGTCCGCCCACTGGTACCACTTTTGATAACCCTTGCTTTTTAGCAAGGGTTTTTTTATGCGTGCAATCCCTGCACTTACCCTTCGGGCTAGCCTCAGGGCCGACCTGCGGTCGTTCAAAAATATTCCCGATATTTTTGTATGCGTGTAATTTACGTTGTTCGGACTTGAGCGCCACGCTTGGCGTGGCACTGTTACGGGTTTGGAAGTCCGCCCACTGGTACCACTTTTACAGACCCTAGCCGAATGGCTGGGGTTTTTTCTTTTCTGGGGTTCGTAAATTACCTTCTGGTCTCCAATTTCAAGCTCATTTTCCTGCAACTGTGACGATTTTTTGCCACAGATTCCTTTTTCGTTTTCTAGTTTATCGCAGGCTATCAGTTCGCCTTTTATATCTTTAACTGGGTCGTTATTGATATTTAGACTACCAAGGTATTAGAGACCTGTGGGTCATCTCTTTGTATAAATACTGGGTGCTCGTGCACAAGAGCAGTCTCTTGATATTGCTGTCGTTTAAGGCGATAAAGCGGAATGTTTTTGCCCAGCTATTGTGTCTATCTAGGCAGGATACTTGTTGCGTTTAGACGTTTTCCCAGGCATCTGGCTAGCAATTGATCACGCTACTAATTTTAGCTTTCCTCGCCGGCGTTTTATGAGGAACTTAATGAGGATAATGAAGTGGATTACTTTTTTGCCGTTGTTTTGTTCGCCGTTTCGTCTTCTGTGACGCCTGGACCCAATAATATTATGGTGATGACATCAGGATTAAATTTTGGTGTGAGGAAGAGCTTGCCTTTAATGGCCGGTATTTGTGTTGGCTTCACCCTGATGCTGTTACTTGTGGGTTCGGGCTTTTCGCAGTTGTTTGAAATGTTTCCTAATCTGCATTTTCTTATTAAATGTATCGGTGTCCTTTACCTATTGTATCTTGCCTATCTCATTGCCCGCTCTGCTGGTGAAGTTAATTCAGGTGCGCAAAGCAAGCCATTTACCTTTATGAAAGGCGCTTTGTTTCAATGGGTAAATGCAAAAGCCTGGGTTGTTGCTACCGGCGCAATCGCGGCTTTTACAACGGTTGGAGAGAGCTTTTTTAGTCAGAATCTAATTATAGCGACAACATTTTTTGTTGTTTCGTTTCCTTGTGTGGGTGTTTGGATGATGTTTGGTTCCTTGTTAAAAAATGTACTGAATAGCCCCAAAAGCAGAGCAGTTTTCAATTACACAATGTCGGGGTTGTTGGTGTTGTCGGTTGTACCTGTGCTTAAGGAAATAGTAGAACAGCTGGCCTAACAGGAGCAGGCTAGCCTTTTAAGTTCTAATACGCTTGTCTAGGGTACTGGCTTGTAACTTATTAGCTGCAGCTACAGCTTATTTTCTGTAATAAACTCTTCAACTTGCGTATCTAGTTTCCCTTTCCACTGCGGCGGTAACTCATTTTCGACTTCCCTGAGCAAACGTTTTGTCGCCTTGGTTGGATTAATCTGATGTGCCGCTTTGGCCCATAGGTAGCTTTTAGCCAAAAGTTCAGAGCTCGATTCATCGCTAGTTTGCAACTTCTTCCAGTACATTTTAGCGGTTGGAGCATAGGCTCTTTCGATGTAACGAGATGAAGCAATTTCCATTAAATAAAGCGCTTTATTGGCGGCGGATTCGTCGCCTTGTTGCTGAGCGATAATTTGCAGATAAAGGGTCGCAAGCTTATAAGCAGCCTCCCCGGAACCGATATTGAGGGCTTGGGTATACCAAAATTCGGCTTGTTCTAAATTGAAGACCTCTGAGTTCGATAGGTAGATGTCTGCCAAGGTCACCTGAGCCTTAACCGCGTTTCGCTCGGCTGCTTGCTGACACCATTGTATTGCCAAAGGCAGGTTTCGTTTTTGCCAGGCTGTACCTAGGTATAAACGACCCAGATCACAGGCGGCTTCATAGACACCACTCTCATAGGCGCGCTTAAACCAATCGCCGGGTTTTTCATTGGCTCCTGCCCCCTGGTTTTGCATCACACAATAGCCGTATTCCTGCTGCGCTACGGGTATGTCATTTTTAGCGGCAAATAAAAATTGCTCGCACGCTTTGCTCAAGTCTTGCTCTACTTCCCCCCAGCCGTGTTTATAGAATAAGGCTGATGTGAAGTACGCCTGTGGTGAGTTAGCTGAGAAAATATCTCAAACGACTGTGTATAGTCCTTGCGCGCGAGAGCTTCATAACCTTTTGTCAGTAAATCATCTGGATTTTCAGCACAGGTGAGAGATGGGTAAGCCAGACTACATACGAGCAAAGCAAGTCGCAACTGGCTCCCATTTGATGTGTTGTGCATTGAGTTAATTTCTCGATGGAAAAATGCCCTGAACCGCAATGACCCAGGTTACGGCGATATAGGGCATGCGATTTTCATGAGCTTGACCGCCGCCTGCGCTCTCGACCTCAGTCGAAGCAGTCAGGTTATTTTGCGCCACCAAACTAAAAGAAATGGAATCCGTGTTCATCATCACATCCGGCGCGTCGGTCGCGTATTTCCCTTCGCCAAGAGTGTTGCCCGCCGGGCTTTTCGCATCAGCTTTGCCACTAAACGCATGAAGGCTTATTACCCCATCAATGTCTATGTCACCAGACACCATAGTATTTGCCGCATGAGAGTGAGAAGGCAATTGCGCTTCAGAAAGGGTGACCGATTCTGCCCCTCCACGAGCGCCTATCTGATAATTGCTCAGACCAGGCCCATTTCCCCAGCCGATGAGGGCGCGGCCTCGGGTGTCGGGCAGGCCAAAGGTTGAACGTCCGTCTCCGCCATAGGTTGTTCCTACAATTGAGAATAGCGCGGTGTATTGTGAGATGGCTAAAAGCTGGCCATGGGCCAAACTGTATCCACGCGGCGCAAAGTTTCCTGCGAATGCACACATACTGCCAAGGAGCTGTGTGCCGTCGCCAGCGCAGGCTGAAGCACTAGAAGCAAACATCAACGCTGGTATTGCACTGGCGGTAACTAGCAGCTTAGTGGTGAATTTTTTCATAATCCGATTCCTTTATTAAAAAGGGTGGGGAAGCAAAATCAACGCATTACTGCTAGCGCTATGAACAAATTAAAAAGTTAAACAGTAACCATGCACTCATTGGTCAATGTTTAACTTTCCCAGTATAGGTTAAGTTTGAAATTGGGACTTTGATTATCTCGATTTTTTCAACAATGGCCGATGGTTTTTCCGTTGCGGCGATATCATGGACGTCGTGATTGAATTTGCAGGTATTACAGAGTCCTAAATTTAGGCTGTGGTTATTCCTACTAGCTACACGCACTGCGCATTTTCGTTAGAGTGCGTTGCTCCTGTGCGGTGTAGCTTAGACGGTACTTGGTCATCACGGCATTAAAGCGCTTTAGATATTCACAGCGATATTCATGCTTGGGTGGCATCCACTCTGTTGGTCCTTTGGCGCCTTTGGAGCGGTTGAGGCTGTCATCGACGGCCAGCAGGTTATCCAGGTCGTTGGCAAAGCGCGCCTTTTCACTGCGGCTCCAATGAGCACCGCCGTGCTCGCTGGCAAATTTGAGCGGCACTATATGGTCGATATCTAAATCGTCGTCATTGGTAAATAGTTTGCCCGAGTAGGGATCTGCCCAGGCACCGGATGTGACTCGGCACTGTTTTTGATCATTAAAGCTTACTTGAGCTTGGGATTGGGCAATCAGCACCTCGGCGCGGGTGTCCTGGCAGTCGTTATCTTCATCCAGCCAATGAGCCCAGTCATCGCGGTTGTACTCGCCACTGGCCTGGGTGTCGCTATTGTCTTGCGCATAGCCTTTTGGTAAACGACCGCCGGCATCAAGGCAGCTGGATAAATCGGTATAGGCTGTGAAGCTTGTGGTGCGTTGGTAATGAGCCGAGTCCGGAGTATGGCAAATGCCGCTTTTCGACATTTTTACCGTTTTTGCCTGGCAGGCGGGGAGAGTGAATAACAGGATGATCGCAAATAAGGTCGTGGTTACTGCTGTTTGGCTCATATAACTGCTTGTAGAGTCAAAAAATTCTTGCCTGCACAATAAAGTATTTTCAGGGTTAAGTCACCACTCAAAACGGGGTTGAGAGCGCCGCCTTAAAGCAAAAAAACCACCTTGCTACTAGAGCAAGGTGGTTTGTGGTTGTGAACCAACAAAGGGATTAATCAAGCATGTACACACGCATCATGGTTTGTGACGCCGTGCTGCCAGATGCATCGGTCATTTGCACACGTAGGTGAACGAATTCGCCGGCGGCACCATTGTTTGGCAGGGTTGCAGTCCATTGACCATCAAGCATTGATACCTCGGCCTGTTGCCATGCGCTTTCTGGTAGCAGAGTTGATACAGGGCAGTAGCTGAACGCCGATACACCTTCCGGTAAACAGTGCTGGCCATAGGCGTATTGCACGCTTACTTCGCTTAGCGAGGCAGTTTCTGCCGAGTCAAGTTTGGCGCCCAAGGCGATATTAAACGCTTCACCCGCAGGCACGCTGTTTTCAATATCCACCGGGATATCATAGGTCGGCATCAATACCGCCTGGCGACCCTGGGTCTCACTGTGAGTATTGAAGCTGTATACGCCACGGAAGAATGAGCCTAGGTTATCCTTAACAGGTGAGCGCTCACCTACGCCACGGGCATAGTACTGGGTAGTCAGTTCAACTTCGGCATTGCTGTGTGGTACTTCAAGCATACCGTTGGTTGGGAAAACCGATTGACCATCTAGCTTGACGCCAACCGCCGAGCTGCCATTGAAACCTGAGGTACCATCGTGACCTGCGCCATCACCAAAGGTGGCGAAGCGGAAGTAAAGCAGGTTGGTCTGACGGGCCACCATTGCCGAGCCGTTGGTTAGTAGGGCACCGGTACGCGGACCTTTAAACCAGCTAGTCTGCTCTTCACCTTCTGTCATTACACGAGGGCCATCAAAGTAACCGCCATTTGAGCCTAAACGGCTGCTTGGCATAACGATATTGGTCCAGGCATTCTTAGTTGTGGCGCTGTAATACTCTTCACGCTCAATTGGCAGCATGATCATTTGCGGGCTACCGGTTGAGTAGAATTCGCCGGTGCTATTGGTCATGGCCATAACATCTGTCCAGGCCGGACGCTCGTCATTCTGTGAATGATATTGGGCGGTGACCTTTCTCATCTTTTGTTCTTGCAACACGATTTGACCAGACTCGATCGCACCATCGGTAATGTGGTTAATCGAATAGGCATAGGGTGTGCGTTCGGCGGCAATACCCGACCAGCTGATGCGGTTGTTACCCGCTTCCACTTCTGCGGCTAATAGCTCACCTTGCTCGGCGCTGATATTAATCACAGGTACGCGCGGGGTACCGCTGATATTACCCTTGTAACGACCATGGCTTCCGCCACGATAGTGAATAACACCAATGGCGCCGGCATTCATGGCGTTACGCACCATGTAAGAGGTCACATAGTATGGGTGAGAGATAAGGGCAATTTTGCCTTCGAGGTCAAATTGACTCCAATCGGTGCTGTAGTCGCCTTCGCCTACGGCAACCACTTCGGCGCTGCCTTCACCATGGAATGACAAGGCCTCACCCTGGTTTACATAGTCCAATACCACGCCACCTTGGGTGCGTACCTCGGTCTCTGGTGCGACTGCTCGGGTGGT
This sequence comes from Pseudoalteromonas sp. T1lg76, assembly GCF_002964725.1. NCBI lineage: Bacteria > Pseudomonadati > Pseudomonadota > Gammaproteobacteria > Alteromonadales > Pseudoalteromonadaceae > Pseudoalteromonas > Pseudoalteromonas sp. T1lg76. The sequence goes on along the minus strand of NZ_PQCE01000006.1, from coordinate 124,389 downwards.
AACAAATGAGCGGAAGCGGCTGTCATGGCCTTGTGACCAGGTGTACATGTTGTTGACGTAATCCGGGGCTAGATCATAAGCGGCCAGCTTGGCGTTTTTACTGTCGTCCAGGGCATAGGTGAAGCCAAATGAGAAGCCTTGAGTCGCTAATGGTTTACTCGCCTTAAAGGTTACTTCTCTGGCATCGCGGGCATCAAACTGCAGCTGGCGATCTGTGGTCAGCTTGGCATCAAGATCCGCCATCATGGTGGCCGACTCAACTAAACCCGCAGTGGTGCTGTCGTTATCATAGGTCATGATATGGGCAACCACAGTGTAGTCACCGCTTGGTACGCTCACACTGGCATGGCCATTGTTAAGCTGTACATAGCGACCCCAGTCGTCTTCTTCGTTGATTAAATAGACCTTAGAAGGTGATGAAGCCGGCATACCACGACGGTCGGTCACATTTAGATCTAGTGTCACTTGTGGTTGGTCAATCCAGAATGAGATAGGCACAATGACCTGCTCATCGTCTGTTCCTACCGTTTTACCAATGATCTTACCCGTAATAGCGCCGTATGCACCGTCGCGCAGGGCAATTTCGGGGTTAACCCACACCGGTAGTTGCGCGGTTTTATTGGCGGCGATGGTGATTTCTTTTTCACCCAGGCCGGCAAAGGTAGCGGGCAACTTGGTGATACCGTCTTCACCGATTAAATCCAGGCTTAGTTTCAGGGTGATTTCTTCTGATGATAGGTTTTCGAGTGTGACTTGCGCCTCTGTATAGCTTGAACCATCGCCATGGCGGAACAGACCTAACTCTTGGTTTGGTGCTGAGATCACCGCCTGGGCAACGGCACGGTTGATATCCATAGGACCCGCGCCTTGCTCAAGTACATGGGCATCGGATTCAACGGCAGAAGAGGTCAGAATTTGTTTTACTTCTTGTGGCGATAAGTCAGGACGAGCCTGCATGACGATGGCCGCACCACCGGCAACGTGAGGAGCCGACATCGAAGTACCAGAAAGGGCTTTATACGCGGTGGCACCGGTACCACCCGAGGCGGCAGCAACAACATCTACACCCTGAGAGGCAATATCAGGTTTTGACGAGTGACCATCCGGCGACGGACCACGTGATGAGAATGACGCTGTGTTGTTTTCACGATCCAGGGCACCTACGGTCAATGCACTTGGCGCACAGCCAGGTACGCCCACGGTTTCACGAGAGAAACTGTTACCGGCGGAAATAACGAATAGGGCTTGGTCGCTAAGAGCTTCAACCATATCCACAAGCGGGCCAGCACAGCTGGTGCCGCTGCCGCCAAGGGACATATTTACAACCTGGGCGCCTTCTTCCACGGCCCAGATCATACCATTAAGGATACCGAACGTTGAGCCGCCACCGGCGTCGCTCAATACCTTACCAACAATCAGATCCGCACCGGGAGACACACCCGCCCACAGACCATTTGACTCGGCACCCGTGCCGGCAATGGTGCTGGCGGTATGGGTGCCGTGACCGTTTAGATCATCAACCTTGGTGAAAGGCCAAATAAAATCACGCTCGGCGATTACCTTGCCAACAAGATCGGCATGGCTGGTGTCATAACCTGTATCGAGTACGGCTACTTTCACGCCGGCACCAGTGTATTGTGCCGCCAGCGGGCCATAGGCGCCAGTTAGTGGCACGGTAGGCGTAAGGGTGGCGCTGCCTTGTGAAGTTTTATGTGCTTGCACCATGGCGTCAAGCCAGACGCCTTTGATACGGCTGTCGCCGCTGAAGCTTTGCCAAACTTGTGCAGCCTTGTCTTTGCTAATGGCAAAGGCGGCGCTGTCGATGATTTCCAGCTCACCGGTCAGTGACACACCTTCAAAGGTGGTGGGTGTAACGCTGCCCGCAAGGGTGCCGTCTGTGTATTCGACAATCACGGGTAGTTTATCGGTTGAGGCATCATCGTAGCCGGACTGATGTAACTTAGTGATGTTAAACAGCTCTAAGTCAACGCCGTGGTTATCAACCAAATTTTGTGACTTGGCGGTTAACACATACTGGCTGTCGCCTCTGCGAAACACGCTGGTTAACTGCTCTTGACCATTTTCATCGTGCAGGCGAATGCCGCCTAGCTGACCATCCGGTTTTACAACGGCGCTGACCTTTTCGCCGGTGATCAGGGTAAATTGCAACTCTGCAGGGGAAAGCTCGGTGGCTGCTTGGGCTGTGCCTCCCATGGCTAGCATCATTAAGGTTGCTAGGCGGGATTTATTGAAAAGTCGAGTCATGACTAGTTCCTACTTTGGTAATACACATGGTCAATCGAGCAGCTAGTTTCAGGTGAAAAGTGTTGTCGACAACCTCATCTTGTTGCCAAAAAGTTACCGGCTGGAGGGGTTTTGTTGCAATTCATTTAATGTACGTTTTTGTACCTTTTGTGTGTCGTTTTGTCCGTTTTCTCCGGATTCTAAGTTTGTTTTTAAATAAAAACAGAAAGTTAATTTTTTTGACCTAGCCTTGGTTGTTAGCGGGTCGCAGGTGCTTGATGTTTATTTTTTACTATTGTTGATTGTTTGCAAATAATGCGTCGGCGACATACCAAACCAGGTTTTAAAACTGCGGCTAAACGCCGAAAACTCCGAATAACCTAGGTTTAGCGCCAAGTTAGTGAGGTCTGGGCGCTGGCTTGTCAGAACCTGTTGGGCCACATCCTTGCGTACTTGTTCCAACAGGTCTCGGTAGGAAGTGAGTTGTTCACTCAACAGGCGCTCTAACTTTTTCGGATGCAGGTCCAGGCTTTTGGCTATGCTTTCCTTGCTGCAATCGCCGGTGGGCAGCAACATATTAATGGCATGACGGGTCAGTACCACATAATCGAGATGCTGATTCAGCTGAAAGCTCTGAAATTGATTGTCAACGATTTCGGCTAGCAGGTTGGCCTGCTGCAGTGGCGGTTGGCTTAGAATATCTGCATTGAAAACAATACTGTCTTTGCGACAACCTCCTTGCACCGGACAACCGAGCAGCTGCTCCAGGGCTAATGTGGCGGCCAGTGGGAGATGTTGTTTAAAGCCAATATGATGGGGCTGCCAGTCATCGCCAAGCATATCTCTGAGCACGCTGAGTATCAGGCTCAGGGTTAACAAACAGATTTGTGTGTATTGCTGGTGGTGGTTGATTTGCAAACTAACGGCCAGCTCGCACTGAGCAGCACTTGGTGCACCCAAGGTCAGGTTGACCCCCTGAGCATGGCGTTGGGCATACTTGGCGCCGCATTCCAAGGCTTGCAGCAGGGTTGGCTTTTGCACTATGTAGGCACCGATTAACCCCAGCGTTGCTAAGCCCTGCTCTTGCCCTAATTGGGCGCCGAAATAGGGGAGCTGCAATTGCGCGGCGGTCATTTCCAGGAGCTCGGCAATTTGTTTGTAGGGGATCATTAGATCCGGATCGGTAAACTGCCTTGGCAAGATGCATACCTGTGACAGCAAGTCCCAAGGGTCACCTCCAAGGCGCTCTACCAGCTCTGGGTAGCCGGTGAGAGAGCCGATGCGGGCATAATAGGGCATGAGGTCACCGCGGCAATGAAGTCATTTATATGTCTTATTATGTCATCACCATGTCGCATTTTGTCAAGATATCCTCCTGGATTTGTAACTACTATCTAAAGTCTCCTCTTGCCTATTTCATCCAGCGTAAAAAGAGGGCGAATCAATTTAACGTCAAATGAGGACACTTCTATGAGTAAGATGGCAGCAGTGGCAGTACAAAACGGCCAAATTAGCAACATTGACGTGGATATTCCCGCACCAGGGGTTGGGCAGGTATTAGTTAAAAGTCTGGCCTGCGGTATTTGCGGCTCAGATTTGCACATTGCTCGTCATGGCGAAGAAGTGTTCGAGATTTACAAAAAGATGGGCGCCTTGCCGGAGGATCTGCCAAGCTCCGCGCCGATCATGCTAGGGCATGAGTTTTGTGCTGAAGTGGTGAGTTATGGCCCACAGACATCACCGCGTTTTGCGCCCGGTACCCGAGTAACCTGCGCGCCAATCTTGCTTACCCAGGGTGGTGCCGGTGTCGGGGTGACGCCGGGTATCAATGGCGCCTATTCAGAATATTTTATCGTAGATGCCGAGCTGCTTCTGGAAGTACCAGCGCACTTAAGCTCTTTGGCCGTCACCATTACCGAGCCCTTAGCGGTGGGCGTACATGCGGTTAATCGCGCCGATATCGACCGCGATTGTGTGGCCCTGGTCGCAGGCTGCGGCACCATAGGTTTGGCCACCATTGCGGCGTTGAAACACCTGGGTGTGAAAGAGATAGTTGCATCTGATCTTCAGGCCAGCAAACGTGCCGTTGCCGAGCAATTCGGCGCTTTGCACACCATTGACCCCAGCCAGGAAGATGAAGTGAAATTTACCAATGAACTGGCTCAGGGCCGTCGTGTGGTGATTTTTGAGTGTGTGGGCATTCACCAGCTTATCAACGGTTTTATCGAGCGCGCGCCCGCCAATTCTACCCTGGTCATTACCGGCGTACACACAGCTATGACGCAAGTGAACTTTGGTTATGCCACGGTCAAAGAAATGGACATTAAATTCTCTTATTACTACTCGGTTGAGGAATTTGCCACCGCGTTGCAAATGCTCGCCAGTGGCGATATCGCCTGGGAAAAAATGTGTACGGCAACGGTCGGCATGGACGGCATTGCCGAGGCTTTTAACACCCTGTTAAAGCCCAATGACCACATTAAGGTGATCCTTGAACCCGGTCGCCAAGGTGCATTGACCCCTTTTCACCAAGATTAAAAATTGGGCAGTTCGCTGCCCCTAACTCACAATAATAATAAGCCTTTAAGGCACAGCAACAAGCAAGAGGAACACACTATGGCCTTACCAGATATGGTTAATCATCTAGAGCACCTGTTATGTGTGCACACCGAAGAGCAGCAAATCGTTAAGAATGCGCTCCCTGGGGTGCATCTATATCCTTTGGTGTTGGATGTAGAAAACGGGCTTTGGGTATTGCGGGTACAGTTTGAACCCAATGTAACCTTACCCAAGCACTTTCACACCGGTATCGTTCATCTTTATACCATGAGCGGCTGCTGGCACTACCTGGAATACCCGGACGATAAGCAAGTGGCCGGTAGCTACCTGTTTGAACCCGGTGGTTCCATTCATACCTTTCATACTCCGGCGAGTAATGAGGGGGTAACCGACACTTTTATGGTGGTGCAGGGCGCGAATATCAATTTTGATGCCGACGGTAACTACGTCAACATTATGGATGCGGGCTGGATAGAGCAGGCCATGTTGGCGGCGGCTAAAGAGCAGGGCATAGTACCTAGATACATCAAGCCAAAAGCAAGCTATGATTTTTCCGACAAATAAAAAGAATAAAAAGCGAGGAAACCTATGCTTGCACAACTACATGAGTATCAAAACCTAGATCAATTTATTTCGTCCGCTTGCCAGACTTATGGCGATAAGGACGCCTTTACCAGCGTGGGGAAAACTCTCTCCTTTGCTCAGGTGGATACACTGGCAGAGCAATTGGCTGGCTATTTTTATGGTCAAGGACTGCGAGCCGGGGATCGCATTGCCATTCAATTACCTAATGTGAACCAATACCCCATTGTGGTTTATGCCGCATTTAAACTGGGTTTAGTGGTGGTCAACACCAACCCCTTGTACACACCCAGGGAAATGCTGCATCAATTTAATGACTCCGGAGCCAAGGCCCTGGTGATCCTGAGCGATCTGTATCCCAAACTGGATATCATTTTGGCCGAGACGCAAATTGAGCAGGTGATCAGCACAGGCGCCGCAGATCTATTGCTTGACAGCAGTGACCCGGTAGCCGAACACTGTGTAACCTGGCATCAGGCGCTGGCGCAAGGACAGGGTCAAGACTATCCCCGCTCCAGTGCGCAGCTGGATGATGTGGCGGTGCTGCAGTACACCGGCGGTACCACCGGGGTGTCGAAAGGGGCCCAGTTAACGCATAAAAATCTGATTGCCAATTCTTTGCAAACCAAGGAAGCCTTTGGTGACAGGTATGATGATACCAGCGAGATCTTTATCTGTCCTTTGCCGCTTTATCATATCTATGCCTTTACCCTGAGCATTTTAATTAATACCGCCTCGGGCAATCATTCCGTGCTGATCCCCAATCCACGTGATTTGGATGCCTTTGTTAAAGCTATTAAACCTTTTCGCTTTACCTGCTTTGCCGGCATAAACACCTTGTTTGTGGGTTTATGTGCGACCAAGGAATTCACACAACTGGATTTTTCCAGTTTGCGCTTAACCTTATCAGGTGGCGCCGCCTTGACCACAACCGCCGCCAGTGCCTGGGCTAAGGTGACGGGTTGCAGCATCTCCGAGGGCTATGGTTTATCGGAAACCTCTCCCGTGGTCACCCTGAATCAACCAGGCAATGAGCAAATCGGCACTGTCGGTTTGCCGCTACGTGATACCGAGGTGGAGCTTTGGGATGAGAATGACAAGATGGTGGCCGACGGCGAAAGCGGGCAAATTGTGGTGCGTGGCCCTCAGGTTATGAAGGGCTACTGGAATCGCCCCGAGGAAACAGCCAAGGCGCTAACCGCCGACGGTTACTTTAAAACCGGTGATGTCGGTATTCGTCTGGCTAACGGCGCCATAAAGGTGGTTGATCGTCTCAAAGACATGATCATCGTGTCCGGCTTTAATGTCTACCCGAATGAGGTCGAAGATGTGCTGGTAAGTCACCCGGCGGTGTTTGAGGCGGCGGTGATCGGCAAGGCCGATGAGCGCACCGGCGAAGCGGTGCATGCCTTTATCACCATAAAGCAAGATGTCGACGAGCAGGAGTTGCAAGCGTTCTGTCGCGAGCAGCTTACCAACTACAAGGTACCCAAGCATATACATATTCTCGAAGAGCTGCCTAAATCCACTGTGGGCAAAATCCTCCGTCGGGAGTTAAGAGACGAGGCTTAATAGTCACCCAAACCCATAAAAAAGCCCCAAACAATGGGGCTTTTTTATTAACGATTATTTAAGGCTTAGCGAATGGCTAACTATCATAGCCTGGGTTATTGGCATCGAGCAGGCGCAGCAGTGCCGGCCAGGCCAGGGCGCCGCCCAGGCCTTTAGTGACCGCCTGGGTCTGTCCCTGGATCCCATCGATAATCGGCTGAGGTACATGGATCAGCTGCTCAGGGTCTTGGTTGGTGCGCGCCTGTATGGCACAAGCCGACTCCAGTGCATACATAAACAAGAAGGCGTCCGCCACGGTGCTACCCGTCGTTAGCAGACCATGGTTACGTAGGATCAGAAAGTTATTGCCTTGCAAGTCTGCAACCAGGCGCTCTTTTTCCTCCGGGTTCAGGGCGATACCCTCATAGTCGTGATAGCTCAGGCCGCTGTGCACCACCACCGCCTGCTGCGAAATGGGTAAGAGTCCGTGCTTGCTGGCCGACACTGCCACGCCATTGGCGGTATGGGTGTGAATAATACAGTGGGCGTCGTCGCGGGCTTCATGGATGCAGCTGTGGATGGTAAAGCCAGCGGGGTTCACTGGGTAGTCACTGTGATGCAACTTGTTGCACTGCTGATCGACGCGGATCAGCGATGAGGCTGTGATCTCATGAAACATCATGCCATAGGGATTAATTAAGAATTGATCCTCGGTGCCGGGCACGCGCATGGAGATATGGGTGAAAATTAAATCGTCCCAGCCAAAGTGGGCGATCAATCTATAGGCCGCGGCGAGTTCAACTCGCGCTTGCCATTCTTGTGGTGAAACCTGTTCTTTCATTGTTATTCCTTATTACCAGGGACCTTTACCAAGGAACCTTGCGGGTGATGATGTCTTTAAACATAACCCAGTCGCCGAGAAAGCTGTAAAACGGGTAGGTGAAGGTGGCCGGTTTATTTTTTTCAAAAAAGAAATGGCCAACCCAGGCAAAGCCATAGCCGATAATCGGCAAGGACCACAGCCACACATACTGGCCGCTAATGATGGCTGCCGCCAAGACCGCCAGTACTAAGGTGCTGCCAAGCACATGCAGGCGTCGGCATACCTTGTTTTTATGCTCTTGCAGATAATAAGGATAAAACTCCTTAAAGCTGCTAAAGCCTTCTTTATCAGAGACATGACCCATGGGTGTCCTCCTGTTGAGTTGATAACCGGCGTGCCTTAGTCATTATTTTTATAGTTAACCGTTAAGAGGGTTGCACCTAATTAAGCACGCCCATTAACAATATGCTGGAATTTCGCTCTGCGCTTGCTATTGTGGGTCTTATATTTGATTTTTTAGGTCAGGCGATGCGAACAATTTCATCCTGGTGGGTCAGTGCCATGGCCGAAACCTTCAAGTGGCATGGCTTGCCCATAACCCCCTTGTTTAATGAGGCCAATATTGCCCTTGACTCGCTTACGGTAAAGGAGAGTCGCTATCCCCAAAGTAATGTCAGCATCTTGTGGCACGCGGCGCAAATGGCCATTGAGCAGCGCGGTGAGCAGCTGAATCTCGGCATCGCCGTCGGTGGAGGCATGAATGTGCGGGCAATTCCTGTGATCGGTTTGGCCTTATTAAAACAAGACTGTGTTCTAAGCGCTTATAAACTGATCCTGCGTTATCAAAAGCTGATAGGCGACACCACTAATGCCCAGCTTATCGAGCAGCAAACGGGGCAGGCTCTGCTACGCTTTCACTTTGCCTCCAATACCTGTGCTATCGGCACGCAGAGTTATGAGGCAGCAATGGCGTTTTGTGTCAAAATAGCCCGTACCGTGGCCGGTAAGCAGTGGCGGCCGAACCTCGTCTGCGTGCAGCGCCGCGAACCCTGTGAGGAGCTCAAGCAGTATTTTAATTGTGCCATCGAATACGGTGCGCCTCACCATGAGATACATTTTCAGGCCAATGCCCAAGTAGTACACGCCCAGCTGCAACAAGGCATAGTGGCCGAAAAACACAAGGCCATCAGCCAGGTGCTGATACTCTTATTAGAGCAGCAACTGGCCAGTGGCGAGTTGAGCTGTAGAAGCATGGCGCAGATGTTGAGCATGAGTGAGAAAACGCTGCAGCGGCGCCTGAGCGCAGAAGGCACCAGCTATCGCACCTTGCTCGATGCCCTGCGCCAAGAAAAAAGCTGTGCTCTGCTACGGGAGTCAAACCTTAGCCTCAGTGAAATAGCCTACCTGTGCGGTTACAGCGAGCTCAGTGCCTTTCATCATGCCTTTAAGCGCTGGTTTGCCGTCTCACCGAGTGAGTATCGTAGTGAAAAACGTTTATTGTATGCCCCCAAAGAGGAAGCAATCTACGGCGAGGAAGCACTGAATGAATAATTTAGTTATATCTAATAACCAGCGCGCCGATTTCGGGGATAGCGCGTTTGCCGCCAGATCCGTTACACTTATAGAATTAAGTAGTTAGTCAATACTAGGAAACCGCCATGCGTCATGAGATCTGGCAGCAATTAAGAGAAGAAGCGAATCAAGTCGTTACCAAAGAGCCCTTGTTGGCATCCCACGTTTATTCTTGCGTGCTTAATCATGATTGTTTGGGCTCGGCGCTCAGTTTTATTGTTGCCAACAAGCTGGCCGATGCCGTGGTCTCTGCCTTTACCATCCGCGAGCTGTTCGATCAGGCCTTTGTTGAATGCGATGCCATGTTGACCCATGTGGCCCACGACATTAAAGCGGTGCGCGATCGCGACCCGGCGGTGGACACCTACCTGATGGTGATTTTAAACCTTAAGGGCTTTCATGCTATTCAGGCGCACCGTTTAGCTCATTGCTTATGGCGCCAAGGCCGCAAAGAGTTGGCGCGCTTTATTCAAAGCCGCAGCTCGGAAGTGTTTGGCGTGGATATTCACCCGGCCTGTAAGGTAGGTCATGGCATCATGTTTGACCATGCCACAGGTATTGTGGTGGGTGAAACCGCTGTGATTGAAGACAATGTGTCTATTTTGCAGTCTGTGACCTTAGGTGGTACGGGCAATGAGTCGGGCGACCGTCACCCGAAAATCCGCGCCGGCGTATTAATAGGCGCCGGGGCCAAGGTGCTGGGTAATATCGAAGTGGGCGAGGGTGCCCGTATCGGTGCCGGTTCTGTGGTGCTTAGCCCAGTGCCTGCGCACACCACAGCGGTTGGCGTACCAGCTAAAGTGGTGGGTCGTCCGGATTGTCCTTGCCCGGCCGAGTCCATGAACCAAAACTTTTTGGATGACGAACCGGAAAATAAATCCCATACTAGTGCCATGCTCTAAAACTGAACAGCAGGGAAAGTATGGCAAAGAATCAATTGGTTATGGCCGTTTCAGCGGCCTTTTTTGTGGGTCTGGGATGCGGCTATATGCTGTTTTCCGACACCGAACAACAGCTCACCGCAACAACCCCCAATAGCCTAGTAGCTCAGGCTGGCTTGCTTCCTGCTCCAGCGCCTGTAATTCAACAGGGTCAAAGTGAGATGATAAACAAGGCCGAGATGAGTGCTGAAGAACCAGTTCAGGAAGATCTGTTTCTCGGTGAGCCGCCTACTGGCGAAGCTGCAAGCACAGAGTCGGAAAATGCGAGCAAAATCCCGGAAGAGACGGAGCAGTTGGAACAACAACTGGCTCAGGCGCGCCAGGAAATAAAAATGTTACAGCGCGCCTTAAAAGGGCCGGAGAAAATGGAATCTCAGCTACAAGAGTTGTTTGCTCAGGAAGTCCGTGATGAAAGCTGGGCCTATCTGACGGAAACCCAAACCAGTGATTTTGTTTACAGTGAAGGTTTTGGCGATAAGATCGCCCTAGACAAGGTGCAATGTAAAAGTACCGTGTGTCGTATTGAGTTTTCCGTTTTGGATGGCGCCGAGCATGATCCGCGTACCGATTGGCGACAAATTCAATCACGCCTAGATAAGCAGCCATGGTGGCGCCAATTTCAGCGCACCAGTGCGGTGAGCTCAGATGGCTCCCTCAGCTTTTGGGTTGAACGCAAACCACCTGAGTCATAATTTCCCCGTCGGCAACCACGGTCGTTAATTGCTGCTGTGGTTGCACCTGATGCACCGACTTCACAATCCCTTGTTCACTTTTGGTTATGCTATAGCCCCGGGCTAATACCGCCAGCGGGCTGATGCTATCGAGTCTGGCCGCCAATTGCGCAAGCTGAGACTGAGCCTGATAGAGCTGCTCTTTTTGCACCGCCACCAAGCGCGTAGACAACTGCTGCAACTGGTATTTCGCCGCCGCCACCTGAGTACCCGGGTTGGCGCGTTGCATGCGCATATTAAGCTGATTTAACTGCCTCTGCTGGTGGCTTAAGCGTCCTTCCATGGCATGGTGCAGGCGCATTTGCAGTTCATCCAAGCGTTGCTGCTGTTGCATTAATTGATTGGCCGGATGCTGCTGCGCTAAGCGGCTTTGCAGTCGTTGTAAGAGCTGTGAGCGCTCATGCAACTGATGACGCCAGGCGCTGTAAAGGCGCTGCTTTTGATGCTGTATGGCTTGCTTGAGCTGATTGCTGTCCGGGCTCACCAGCTCCGCCGCTGCCGAAGGCGTGGCGGCGCGAATATCGGCAACAAAGTCGCTGATGGTGGTGTCGATTTCATGGCCGACGGCGCTGATCACAGGTAACTGGCTGTTAAAGATGGCATGGGCCAGCTGCTCGTTATTAAAACACCAGAGATCTTCCAGGCTGCCGCCGCCGCGACCGACGATCAGTACATCCACTTCATTACGGGCATTGGCCAGTTGCAGCTTGTCGATTATCCCCTGATGGGCGGTGTCGCCTTGCACCTGACAGGGATAAATCACCACTTCTAATTGCGGCGCCCGACGTTGTAACACGGTTAAGATGTCTTTGATGGCGGCACCGGTCGAGGAGGTGATCACCCCGACCTTGTTAATCGTGCTGGGTAAAGGTTTTTTATGTGCCGAGCTAAACAGACCTTGTGCCGCAAGGCGCATTTTCAGTGCCTCGAATTCTTGTTTTAAGGCGCCTTCGCCGGCGGCTTCCATCTGTTCGACAATAACCTGATAGTCGCCACGGGGTTCGTACAGGGATACTCTGGCTTGTACCTGCACCTGGTCGCCGTCTTTGGGGCGGAATTTGGCGTAGCGATTATTACCGCGCCACATGGCCGCGCGAACCTGAGATTTATCGTCTTTTAGCGAGAAGTACCAATGCCCTGAGGCGGGGGCGACAAAGTTGGAAATTTCACCGGTAAGCACAATCGAGGCAAAGCCACGTTCCAAAATGGTACGGATCTCGCGATTGAGTCGAGACACAGTATAAACGCCCTGGTTAGCGGCAGAATTTGATTGTGAATACATAGTGATAAAGCGCCTGGGGGAAACTTGAGGCAGTTTATCATAAATAAAGCGCAAATTTTATTTTACTCGTGCGTACATCGCTGATAAAATGCCGCCGCAACTCCACCCAATCACCAATTCGTGAGAAGTTGCCAATGCTTAGGATCGCTAAAGAAGCTTTAACCTTTGATGACGTACTATTAGTACCAGGTCATTCAACTGTATTACCACATACAGCAAACCTTAAAACTCGTCTAACCAAAACAATCGAACTGAATTTGCCAATCGTTTCTGCGTCTATGGACACAGTTACCGAAGCGCGTTTAGCGATTGCGTTAGCACAAGAAGGTGGTCTTGGCTTTATCCACAAAAATATGACCATCGCTGAGCAAGCAGCGAATGTTCGTAAGGTAAAAACTTACGAAGCGGGCATAGTTTCTCACCCTGTTACTGTCACTGCTGATCTGACTATTGCTGGTGCCTTAGAGTTAGCACACGATAAAGGTTTCTCAGGTTTCCCTGTTGTTGATACCGATAACAACCTAGTTGGTATCGTAACAAGCCGTGATATGCGTTTTGAAACCAAACTAGACCAGCCAATTTCGACAGTAATGACGAAAAAAGACCAGCTAGTAACGGTAAAAGAAGGTGCGGACCGCGAAACTATTCTAGGTCTTATGCACGAGCACCGTATCGAAAAAATCTTAGTTGTGAATGATGACTTTAAACTCAAAGGCATGATCACGGTTAAGGATTACCAAAAAGCACAAGATAAGCCAAACGCATGTAAAGACGAGCAAGGCCGTTTACGTGTGGGTGCTGCTGTTGGTGTTGGCGCAGGTACCGATGAGCGTATCGCTGCATTGGTTGAAGCGGGCGTTGATATTTTACTTATCGATACCTCGCATGGCCATTCACAAGGCGTTATCGACCGCGTTAAAGCAACACGCGAAGCCTTCCCTGATTTACAAATCGTTGCCGGTAACGTAGCAACGGCTGAAGGTGCGGTTGCATTAGCTGATGCCGGTGCAAATGCCGTTAAAGTAGGTATTGGCCCAGGCTCTATCTGTACGACTCGTATCGTAACTGGTTGTGGTGTACCACAAATTACCGCGATTTCAGATGCTGTTGAAGGCTTACAAGGCCGTGATATTCCGGTAATCGCCGACGGTGGTATCCGTTTCTCTGGTGATATTGCTAAAGCACTTGTTGCTGGCGCGTCACTGGTAATGGTTGGTTCAATGCTAGCGGGTACAGAAGAAGCACCAGGTGAAGTTGAACTTTATCAAGGCCGTTACTATAAGTCATACCGTGGTATGGGTAGCTTAGGTGCAATGAACCAAAAAGAAGGTTCATCAGACCGTTACTTCCAAGATGCTAAATCAGAAGAAAAGCTTGTACCAGAAGGTATTGAAGGTCGTGTAGCATATAAAGGCCCAATCGCTAATATTATTCACCAGCAAGTGGGCGGTATTCGCAGTGCCATGGGTCTAACAGGCTGTGCAACGATTGCAGAACTAAATACTAAGCCGCACTTTGTACGTGTTACTGCCGCAGGTATGGGTGAATCACACGTACATGATGTGCAAATCACCAAAGAAGCGCCAAACTATCGTCTAGGCTAATTGCCACTTTAGACGAAAACAGGGCTAGCAAGTTGCTAGCCCTTACTAATTTCTGATTAACGAAAAAGCATTAGCGTTAATCCAATTTCATTTAATTTAGATGAGATCGCAATGAGCAAAGATATCCATGACTCCCGTATATTGATCCTAGACTTTGGTTCACAGTACACGCAATTAATCGCCCGTCGTGTGCGTGAAATTGGTATTTACTGTGAGCTATGGGCATGGGATGTAACGGAAGAGCAAATCCGTGAATTTAACCCACAAGGTATCATTCTATCTGGTGGCCCAGAGTCAACGGTAGAGCAAGGCAGCCCTCGCGCGCCTGAGTACGTATTTGAAGCGGGTGTGCCGGTTCTTGGTGTATGTTACGGCATGCAAACCATGGCCATGCAGCTGGGCGGTAAGGTACACGGCTCTGATAAGAAAGAGTTCGGTTACGCGCAAGTTGAAAAAGTGGGTAACTGTCCATTATTCGACGCCATTGAAGATCACCTGGGTGAAAACGGCGCGGGTCTGCTGGATGTGTGGATGAGCCACGGTGACAAGGTTGAGTCAATTCCACCTCAGTTCGCGACTACCGCTAAAACAGATACTTGTCCGCATGCGGCCATGTCATGGGAAGAAAAGCGCTTCTACGGCGTTCAGTTCCACCCGGAAGTAACGCACACACTACAAGGTCAGCGTTTACTTGAGCGCTTTGTCGTTGATATCTGTGGTTGTGAAAAACTATGGACTCCGGCGCAAATCATCGAAGATGCAATTGCCCGTATCAAAGAAAAAGTAGGTGACGACGAAGTTATTCTAGGTCTTTCTGGTGGTGTTGATTCATCGGTTGTGGCCATGCTTATCAACAAAGCGATTGGCGACAAGCTGACCTGTGTATTCGTTGACAACGGTCTACTGCGTTTAAACGAAGGCCAACAGGTAATGGACATGTTCGGCGACCACTTCGGTCTGAACATAGTTAAGATTGATGCAGAAGAGCGCTTCTTGAAAGCCCTTGAAGGCATTGACGAGCCAGAAGCCAAGCGTAAGGCCATCGGTCACACCTTTATCGAAGTATTCGACGAAGAAGCTGGCAAGCGCGTAAACGCGAAATGGCTTGCTCAGGGTACTATCTACCCAGACGTAATCGAGTCAGCGGCCTCAGCTACAGGTAAAGCGCACGTGATCAAGTCACACCACAACGTGGGCGGTCTTCCTGAAGATATGGAGCTGGGCCTTGTTGAGCCACTACGTGAGCTATTCAAAGACGAAGTACGCAAGATAGGTCTAGAGCTAGGTCTGCCTTACGACATGCTTTACCGTCATCCGTTCCCGGGTCCTGGTCTAGGTGTACGTGTACTGGGTGAAATCAAGAAAGAGTACTGCGACCTGCTTCGTCGTGCCGATGCGATTTTCATCGAAGAGCTGCATAAAGCAGATCTTTACCATAAAGTGTCGCAAGCATTTACTGTATTCCTACCAGTTAAGTCGGTAGGCGTAATGGGTGATGCCCGTAAATACGACTGGGTTGTGAGCCTACGTTGCGTTGAAACCATCGACTTTATGACCGCGCGTTGGTCACACCTACCGTATGACTTCCTAGGTAAGGTTTCAAACCGTATCATCAACGAAATCGACGGTATTTCTCGCGTAGTTTACGATATCTCAGGTAAGCCGCCTGCGACTATCGAGTGGGAATAATTCCTGACTATCTCTCAATGAGATAAACACACTAAAAAAGGGCTGATATCAGCCCTTTTTTGTTATTGAAAATGAATACCCGTAATGTCGTATTCCTTGATGTAGCGTTTACCGTGCACATCGCTAAAGAAAAACTCCATCTCTATTTTGTTATCCAGCTGTCCATTGTGTTCAAGAATTTCTACTAGGTAGTAATCAACACCAGGCTGATTGATGTTTTCATAGCGCCTGTGTTGAGCCACCTCGAACTTGCTGGGGTTACCAATTTTATCGAAGTAGGCGAACAGGGTTTGCAGTCCACGCTTATAAATATCCTTGTTCTTTTCTGAAGCCTTGGGGTCGCGATACTTTAATAATGGTGCCGAGCGCTTGGCGTTTACTGCGCTGATAAAGTCCGTAATGATCTCTTCATGGGGTGTGACCTTGGTGGCCTGGGTGTCCTTAACCGCCTTCTTCAATTTTTCCGACAAAGGATAAATATTTGCCAGGTAAGCCTGGTAGTCGGTCGAGGCGC
This sequence comes from Pseudoalteromonas sp. T1lg76, assembly GCF_002964725.1. NCBI lineage: Bacteria > Pseudomonadati > Pseudomonadota > Gammaproteobacteria > Alteromonadales > Pseudoalteromonadaceae > Pseudoalteromonas > Pseudoalteromonas sp. T1lg76. The sequence continues at coordinate 108,297 of NZ_PQCE01000006.1, read as the reverse complement.
TGGTGTAGCTAAAATAGTGCGGCAGGCCCTTGTCGTATTCGGCTTTTAACTTGGTATAGCCTTGTGGGATATGCTGCGAATAAGACGAGAAGAAATTGTATCCGGCCTTGTGATCAAGATGATAAAAGTCGCTCTCATCAACAAGCTTTGAAAAAAGCAGGGTGTTAAAGTCTAAAAAGTTCTTTTGGTTGCTAAAGATAAAGACATCACTGATCCACGCTTTGTCGTCTTTTTTGATGCTAAGTGTAAATTCGTAAAAGACCTTGTCGTCCTCGGGCATAAAGGTGAGGCGCTTCTTGTTCACCTCATGTTTTTTCTCGCTGAGAATACTCTCGCTGAGCGACAGCTGGTATTGCTCTCCCAGTGCCAGTATTTCATCCGCTACTTCGATATTTAGGTAATTCTTTGCCAGAGTCGGCGTGCTTGCCAGCAGGGCGAGGGCGGTGCACAAGGGTACTAACCAGTTATTGGCTTTTTTCATATTAACGTCCTTATTTGCTTGTTAGCGCTTTGGCCATAAGCCATGCCTATAAAAGCGCTATCCATTTGATTTTTATTGGCATCCGTTTCAATGCCAAATAGGCCGTTAAGGAAAATAGCAAGCAGTCTACAAGGGTGTCAATCCACTTGTACCTATATTTATAGGTGTGCTGCTCATGGACAAAAAAAGGCCCTGGTTGGGGCCTTTTGACGTCACATTACTTAAATGACTTACTCTGAATTTCTTTGCTTAAGGCTGAATCATGAGCTTGCCTTGACGCGGCTGGTCATAGGTGGCACCGGCTTTAGCAATGTCCTTGATGGCAAAGGTTTCATGAACCGGCAAGGTTAGTTCGCCTTGCTCGGCCAACCCAATCAGCTCCAGTACCGAGTCGGTGATTTGCTCCGGTGTTAAACGGCTGAATTCCACCATGCCCCAAAAGCCTTTTACGGTGATTTCCTTAAAGATCAGATCGGCCGCATCCACCGCCATGGGCTCGTTGGACATGGCACCAAAAGACAGGACAGTGCCACCGTTTCCGACCAGGTTAATCAGCTTACGGGCGGCTTCACCGCCAATCATTTCGATACCGCCGACCACGGGGCCGTCAATAGCGGCGAGGGCACTTTCAAACCAATTGGCTTCGTCCATGGCAAAGACGTTGCCAATACCCAGCTTGTCAAGTTGCGCCTTGGAGCTGCCACGGTTAACCAGGCTCAGTACCTTAAGGCCACGGCCTTTGGCTATTTGGGCTACGGTTTTGCCGACGGCGCCGTTGGCGGCGTTAACCACGATCCAATCACCTGTTTTGGCGGGGATTTTATTAAGCGCCATTACCGAACTCATCGGCATGGCTAATAATTGCGCGGCGATATCGTCGCTGATGCTATCCGGCAGCGGCACCGCCGCCATAGCAGGAGCAATAAAGTACTCTGCCCAGGTGCCGGCGACGCCGGCCACGTTTACTCGTGTGCCAACAACAGGGCCTACAACGCCCTCACCCAGTGCATCAACAATGCCTACGGCTTCACTGCCGCCGATGGCGGGCAATTCGGGTAGGCTGCCGTACTCGCCGCGAACGGTCATGATGTCATGGTTATGTATGGGCGAGCGTGTCATACGCACGCGGATCTCCCCCGCTTGTGGCTCGGGAATGGCTATTTCACGGGCGTCTAGCACCTCTGCGGGGTGGCCTGTATTTGTATACATGGCGGCTTTCATTGTGTTCATACGGACTCCAAAATTTATCTTCAGGCGGATTGTTCAAGGTTTTTAACGCGCACCTTGGCATTGCCGCGCAGTGCATTTGAATAAGGGCAAACCTCATGGGCCAGGGCGATAAGCTGCTCGCTCTGTGCTGGCTCTAGGCCTTCTATTGAAACATCTATGGTTACATCAAGCAGATACTGCTCGGCGACCTTATCCAGGCCCACGGTAACCTGGGTTTGACAGCCCTTAAGTGCCATCTTCAAGCGCTTGGCAGTGAGAATAAGGGCATTGTCGAAACAGGCTGCATACCCCATGGCGAACAGCTGCTCCGGGTTATGCCCAGGTACGCTGGTACCCGGTGTGGTCATGGTAAGGGTCAGGCTATCGTCGGCTAGCTTGGCGCTGCCATCGCGGCCACCACTGGCAATGGCTGTGGTTGAATAAATCATACTGGCTACCTTGTTGGCTCTTACTGTGTTGGGACCCAGTATGCGTTAGAAGCAGGTAGAGGAAAAATAATCTAAACTTTGTTTAATATAATTTAATTTATAGCTGAAGCTTATGTCCATTCACCAACTACGCACCTTTGTTGAGGTCTACCGTCAGCGTTCTTTTAGCAAGGCCGCCGATGTTTTGCATATCACTCAACCTGCGGTTTCCAGTCATATCGCTTCACTCGAGTCGCAATTGGATCACCGTTTGTTTGTTCGCCATGTGCGCGGAGTGCGGCCAACCCGTATTGCCGATGAACTAGCGATACAACTGGGAGACACCCTGGATTATGCCGAAGGCGTGTTGGCAAAAATGAAGTCGCACGGCAGCAAAATAGACGGGGTGATACATATAAACGGCCCCATAGATATGCTCTCGAGTATGCTTGCCCCAAAGTTGCAACCGCTCACCGATGCCGGGGCGCAAATACGTTTACACCCCAGTCACGATGACGACATGTTTACCTTTCTGAAAGATGGTAACTCTGACTTTGCCTTGTGTTTAACGTCTCCGGAAGACGGGCAACTGGATTACTGTTTACTGGGAGAGGAGCGGGTTTTCTTGGTCGCCAGCCCAGCCAGGGCGCGGCAAATGAGCCAGGACCTGGAGCTGGTATTAAGTGAGCAACCCTTGGTGGCCTATGATCTGGGCCGTACCCTGGTGCGTCAATGGGTAAGCCATAATGGTTTATTCTTGGGGCACTTAAATGAGATTATCACCGCCCCAGATCTGCGTTGCTTGCGTACCCTGGTGCTGGCGGGATTAGGATGGTCGGTGTTACCCGAGTACCTGGTGAGTGATGATTTAAAACACGAACGTTTAGTCGCCATAGGCGGCTCTCAGTCAAACCCGGCGATACAGTATCACTTGTGTTGGCGGGCGGGGGCGTTGCGTAGCCCCAGGATTGCCAGAGCGCAGCAGTTGCTGCGTGGGGTATTTACGCCTTAATACGGCTAAAATAGACTGTTTTTTCTGCAGTTGTTTATTTTCAAAGCAATTGAACAGGTGCGGTGATATTTTTTCTTTACCTTTATAAAAAGCTCATTATAATGCGTCGACATTGCAGGGGCGTAGTTCCAATTGGTAGAACAGCGGTCTCCAAAACCGACGGTTGGGAGTTCGAATCTCTCCGCCCCTGCCACTTCTTTCCTGAGCGTCTTTACGCTACACTGGCAGCCGCCAAATGCAGTTAATAATTTCCCTATGCAATCACAGTTAGCCGATATTTTTGCTATACAGCCGGTGCGCTTACGTGCAGCTTATCGAACACAAGACACACAGCCTCTGGATGGTGAACAAGTCAAAGATTCACAACCCTTGTCCGGCACTCTGGCCGAGGATATTTTGCGCCTGCTTCCTGCGGGTAGCGAAGTGCACCTAGGCAATGTAAGTACACCACAACTACAAGGCAATCGCGTTTACCTTCCAAGTGATAACTTATCAGTGGCACATAAGCAGGCCCTGTGGCAGCAATTGTGTGAATGCGAGCAGGTACTTAGCCATGCATAGCCTGGCGCCTTTAGGCGAACAACACCTGGCGGATATGATGGTAATTGAGCGAGCCTGTCACAGCCATCCGTGGAGCGAAACGCTGATGCGCTCTTGTATGTCCGGACGCTATTTTTGCACCGGGCTCTTCAGTGATAACACGCTGTTGGGCTTTTATGTCGCCGAGCAAGCCGGCCCCGATATCACCCTAGTGGATATTTGTGTTGCGCCGAGCCAACAAGGGCAGGGCCTGGGTAAGGTGTTGATGCAATCGCTCATTAAGGACTCGAACGCGCGTAATGCCGAGCTGCTGTTTTTAGAAGTGCGCGAAAGCAATGTGGCCGCCATCGCCCTGTATGAAGGCTGTGGTTTTATCGCCAACGGCGTGCGCAAGAAATATTATCCCGATGGTGAGGATGCCACCCTGATGATGTGCGAATTAAGCGCACTCGAATACTTCAGCTAGTTATGCTGAGCGCGTTAACTAGAGCGCTTTAATCAGACAGTAGGTTGTGTGCCCCTTGGGGCAATCCACTAATTCTCCATAGACCTGATAGCCGAGCTTTTCATAAAAGGGCTTGGCCTGAAAATCCAAGGTTTCCGTGCGCATATAGTTAAAGCCTTGCGCCTTGGCATGAGCCTCAACCGCCGCCATTAGGCGTGAGCCCACGCCACTGCCACGGGTTTGCGCCGACAACCACAGCAGCTCGATAATGCAATAATTCCAAAAAGCCTTGGCACGAATGCCGCCAATCACTTCACCCTTGTCATTGCGCGCAAATGCGGCAAAGCGGGTATCCGGCTCAAAAACCACCTGTTTCGGCAAATGCTCTTGATTATAAGACTGGATCCCCTGGCTGATGGTTTTTAAATCCGCTTCTGAGGGGGCGGTGGCTAATTCTATGTGCATCTCTTACTCCGTACACTAACATTACTTTAGCGCCTTTTAGGTCGGCCTACAGGGGCTTGGTAGCATCCTTTTCTAAAACAAAGCGAATGGCGTGCTCAAGTTTAAGTACCGGATATTCGTGGTGCTCACACTCGCCGTTGCGCAGCGATAATTCTAGCTCGCTGGCGGCATCGGCCACGGCGTTAAAGCCAAAGCAGCTGGCACTGCCTTTGATGCTGTGGGCAATGGCCTGCAATTGCTCCCATTCTTTAGCTTCTTGGTGAGCCAAGACCTGCTCAAGGTAGTCGGGGAGCTTTTGCTTGTAGTTTTCATTGATCTGTAAAAAGCGCTCGCTTTTAAGTATGTCGTCCCACTTGGAGTTGGCCTCCTGCTGCAGACTTAAATAGGTGGCCAGGGTATGTTCAAGCTGCTCCTTGTCTATGGGTTTGGCCAGTGCCTTGTCGCAGCCCGCCGCTAAATAGCGCTCAATATCATGTTTCATCACGTTGGCGGTCAGCGCAATAATAGGCCCGTCGTAGGCGGCATGGCGCAGCATTTGCGTTGCTTCTTCACCGCCCATCACCGGCATCTGCATATCCATTAAGATCAGCTGGTAGTCTTTAACTAAGGCCTTTTCCACCGCTTCGGCGCCGTTATTGGCAAAGTCCGGGGTGATCCCCCAGCGCTCCAACAGCAAAGAGATAAGCGCTTGGTTGTCCTGATTATCCTCGGCCACCAGAATTTCGCCGTCAAACTGCTGCCAGCTTAAGGTCGGCATAGGCTCCCTGACCGGCTGCATTTCTTCGGCACCATAATAGAAGTCTGGGGCATCATACACCTGGTTACACTTGATTCTAATGGTAAAGCGACTGCCAATGCCCTGCTGGCTATGAGCATGGACATCACCGCCAAGCAATTGCGCCAGGTTTTTCGCGATACACAGGCCCAGACCACTGCCGCCAAAGCGACGGGTGGTGGTGGTGTCGGCCTGCTCAAAGGGCTTAAAGATACGGGTTAGCTCTTGATCTGAGATACCTATGCCGGTGTCACTGACTACGCACTCAAGCAAGTCGTCGTGGTAGCTGACCTCCAATTGCACCTGGCCTTGGGCGGTAAATTTAACCGCATTGGTGAGGATGTTAAGGAGGATCTGCTTAATGCGGGTCTGGTCGCTGTTAATGTATTTGGGTAAGGGGAACTGGTAGTTGATGGCAAACTCCAGCTGTTTTTGTTGCGCCTGGGGCTCGACTATGGAGTTTAAGTCGTCAAACAGCTCATAGAGTGACACTGGCTCGCGGTTCACCGCCAGTTTTTCCGCCTCAATTTTTGATAGATCCAAGATGTTGTTGATTAGCTCCAGCAGGTGACGCGAGTTACGCAGTACGGTTGCAAGCTGGTGTTGCACCTTGTCATCATCAATCTGGCTGTTCTCCAGCAACTGCTCGGTAAAGCCCATGATGGCGGTTAAGGGAGTGCGAATTTCATGGCTCATATTGGCTAAGAAGCGGCTTTTTAGCTGGTTGGCCTGCTCCGCCTGTTCAATGGCCTGTTCCAGCGCTTTATTGGTTTGCTCCAGCTCCAGGGTGCGTTCTTCAACTCTTTGTTCCAAGGTGTCTTTGTAATTTTTTAGCTCGACCTGGGAGTGATAAATCTTGCTCACCATGTTGTTAAAGTCGCTAAACAGCTGACCGACTTCATCGGTGCGGGTGTCATCAAGGCGCACGGCCAGATTGTTGTTGCCGACACAGTGACTGGCAGCCCCCAGTTGCTCTATGGGGTTAAGTAGCAAGTTGCGCACCACGATAAAGATCAACACCGGCAGGGTGATAATGGAGATCAGCACGATCAGCGCGGTGATGAGACTTATCAGCTTACCGGCCTGGTAGAGCATTTTTTTCGGGATGCTGGTAACGAAATAATGGCCGTCGGGCATTTGCACGCCATAGAGCATACGCTCCGTCTTATCGACGCTCTCAAGCACAATTTCATTGAGGCGGCCATTGTCGGCCCAGAGATCTATGGCCTCTAAATCCTGTTTGCTAAGGGTTTTGCCAAGCAAGGTGTGGTTAGAGCTAAACAGCACCTTACCTTGCTCGGTCAGCAATAAATTCAAGGTGTTGTTATAGGGCGCCTCTAAAATTGCGGTGTTTAAAACCGTCGGCTGTACCCGTAATATAATGTGGCCCAGCAGCACAGGGCGCTCCAAATGGTAGTCCGGGGCAAACACCTTTTGTGCAAAGTAGAGGCTGGTTTCGCCATTGTCTTCTTGCACCATAAACTGCTGGCGGCGCAAAGAGCTGGTCAGCAATTGCTCGAAAAACGGATATTGCGGAGGCGCACTTTGCAGCGTGGTGGAAAAGTAAGCGTAACTTTCCTGCTCGCTGGAAATAAAGTTAATGCTGAGAATATCCGGGTAGGCCTCGGTATAACTGCTAAATACATCGAGCAGGGCACCCAGATGCGCTGTATAGGAGCTTTTGGGGTGATTGAGCTGGTGTAAAAAGTTTTGCAATACCGGCGAGGTGCTAAGCAGTTCTGTGGTGGAATGATAGACATTGAGCGAATGAAACACCTTGTTCTGCTGCTGCTCAACAAAGCGGCTGACGATCAGCTGCGCCTGTTGCTCCGAGGAGCTGGTGACATTGGTAAGGGTAAAACCACCTAAAAACAGCAAGGGCAAGATCACCACAGGAGTGATGTACCACAATAAGCGAATACTGAGCTTGCTTGTTTTCACGGTGCGCCTCCTTGCAACGTCTTAAAATAGCCTGAGCGCGTTATGGTAATCGCCACAACAAAAAAATTATACAAAATGCTCAGCAATAATACACATAGGTGGGTCATGAAGTCACTTTTACTTGTATTCGACGCTTTTGTGCACACCCTAAAGTCGGTATAATCTCGCGTATTAATGTCTTTAAAATTTAATTGCGACTTAACCGCCTCGCCGTGGTTGGGTCGACAGCTCATAAGTGACCGCATGTCAGAATTAATACAGCAAATTAATAAGCGTCGCACCTTTGCGATCATCTCTCACCCGGATGCGGGTAAAACAACCATCACCGAGAAGGTACTCCTGTTCGGTCAGGCCATTCAAAAGGCCGGTACGGTTAAGGGCCGAGGCTCTAACCAGCATGCCAAATCGGACTGGATGGAAATGGAAAAAGAGCGTGGTATCTCGGTCACCACTTCTGTGATGCAGTTTCCTTACAATGAGCGCTTAGTTAACCTGCTGGACACCCCGGGACACGAAGACTTCTCGGAAGATACCTACCGTACCCTGACCGCCGTTGACTCCTGTTTGATGGTGATCGACGCCGCCAAGGGTGTAGAGGACCGTACTCGTAAGCTGATGGAAGTAACGCGTTTACGTGATACGCCGATAGTTACCTTCATGAACAAATTGGACCGCGATATTCGTGACCCAATGGAGCTTCTGGATGAGGTGGAAACCGAGCTTAACATCATGTGTGCGCCCATCACCTGGCCTATCGGCTGTGGTAAAGAATTTAAGGGCGTATACCACCTGCACCGTGATGAGACCATCTTGTATCAAACGGGTCACGGCCATACCATTCAGGAAGTTCGCACCATCAAGGGGCTGGACAGCGACGAGCTAGATGCCGCCGTGGGTGAGAGCCTGGCCGAGCAACTGCGTGAAGAAATCGAACTGGTGCAAGGTGCGTCAAACGAATTTGATCTGGAAATGTTCCTAAGCGGTGAGCTAACGCCTGTGTATTTCGGTACTGCACTTGGTAACTTCGGTGTTGACCATATGCTTGACGGTTTAACCGAGTGGGCGCCGGCACCTATGCCGCGTAAAACCGATGATGAGCGTGAAGTGAGCGCAGAAGACGAGAAGTTCACCGGCTTCGTCTTTAAAATTCAGGCCAATATGGACCCGAAACACCGCGACCGCATCGCCTTTATGCGTATTGTATCGGGTAAATACACTCAAGGCATGAAGATGAATCATGTGCGCTTAGGTAAGCAGGTGAGTATTTCTGATGCCGTAACCTTTATGGCCGGTGACCGTGAGCGCGCGCAAGATGCTTACGCTGGCGACATCATAGGTCTGCACAACCATGGTACCATTCAAATCGGTGATACCTTTACCGACGGTGAAAAGCTCAAATTCAGCGGTATTCCAAACTTTGCCCCTGAATTGTTCCGCCGGATTCGTTTGAAAGATCCACTGAAGCAAAAGCAATTGCTTAAAGGCCTGGTACAGCTTTCAGAAGAAGGCGCGGTGCAGGTATTCCGCCCGCTTATCAACAACGACTTGATCGTAGGTGCCGTAGGTGTGCTGCAGTTCGACGTGGTTGTGGCGCGCTTAAAAGCGGAATACAAGGTAGATGCCATTTATGAGAGCGTTAACGTTAACACTGCGCGCTGGGTATCAAGCGCTGACGTGAAGAAGTTTGAAGAATTCAAACGTAAGTGTGAAGCGAACCTGGCTCTTGATGGCGGTGATAACCTCACCTACATAGCGCCAACCCGTGTAAACTTAAATCTGTCGATGGAACGCTATCCTGAAGTGAACTTCAGTGAGACCCGTGAACACTAATCGCCCCTAATTTATCCCGGCCAGCGTGATGCTGGCCCAATTGCAAGGTAACTGCAACGATGAACATTAAACAAATTTTAATCGACAAAGCCAATGCCGCCATGCTTGCTGCGGGGCTTGAAGAAGGCACTAATCCAGCGGTAACGCAAAGCACGCGTCCGCAGTTCGGCGATTATCAAATCAATGGCGCCATGGGCGCGGCCAAAAAATTAAAAACCAACCCCCGTGAACTGGCGCAAAAAATTATTGATGCGCTAGACGTATCTGATTTAGCGGATAAGGTTGAAATCGCCGGCCCGGGTTTTATCAATATTCACCTTAAGCCTGAGTTCCTGGCCGAGTCTGTTGCCAGCGCCAACCAGGACGCCAAACTGGGTGTGGCCGAGCATGCGAAAGCCGACACGGTTGTGGTTGACTATTCATCACCAAACCTGGCCAAAGAAATGCACGTGGGTCACCTGCGCTCCACCATTATCGGTGATGCCATTGCCCGCACCTTGGAGTTCCGTGGAGACAAAGTTATTCGTCAAAACCACATGGGTGACTGGGGTACGCAATTCGGTATGCTGATTGCGCACCTCGAAGACCTGCTTAATGACGGTGTTGACCTGGAAAAGGTGGCCCTAGCCGACCTTGAGAGCTTCTACCGTGACGCGAAAAAGCGTTTCGATGATGAGGAAGGCTTTGCCGATCGTGCCCGTGAGTACGTGGTAAAACTGCAGCAAGGCGATGCCCATTGCGACAAGCTATGGCAGATGTTTATCGACACTTCCGTGAAGCACTCAGAAGAGGTATACGAAAAGCTGAATGTAACTCTTAAGCGTGAAGATATCTACGCGGAAAGTGCCTACAACAGCGAGCTACAGCGCATGATCGATGTGCTGCGCGAACAAGCATTGCCAAAGAAGACCAAGGTGCCCAGGTGGTATTCCTTGATGAGCTGGCCAACAAAGACGGCGAGCCTTCGGTGTTTATCGTGCAAAAATCTGGTGGTGGCTTCCTATATGCCACGACCGACCTTGCGGCCTGTGAGTATCGTTCACAGAAGCTAGGTGCGGATCGCATCATGATTTTCGTAGATGCCCGTCAAAGCCTGCACTTTAGCCAGGTTGAGATCACCGCCCGTAAGGCCGGTTTATTACGCGACGAAACCAGCTACGAATTCTGCCCGTTCGGCACCATGATGGGTGAAGACGGCAAGCCGTTTAAAACCCGCACCGGTGGTACGGTAAAACTGGCGGACCTGCTTGATGAAGCGGTCACCCGCGCCAAGGCGAAATTGTCGGAGCGCGAGTCGCCGTTAAACGACCAGGAGCAGGAAGAGATCGCCACTAAGGTGGGCATTGGCGCGGTGAAATATGCGGACTTGTCGAAGAACCGTACCAGCGACTATATCTTTAACTGGGACACCATGCTGAGCTTTGAAGGTGCTACGGCTCCTTACCTGCAATATGCCTATACGCGTGTTAAGAGTATCTTCCGCAAGGCCGGCATCGACAGCGCCGCGCATCAGGCACCGGTAGTGATTGCCGAGCCACAGGAAAAAGCGTTGGCCATTAAACTGATGCAGTTTGAAGAAGTGCTGGATCAAATGGTCGGTGACGCTACGCCGCACGTATTGTGTGGTTACCTGTATGAGCTGGCAAGCCTGTATATGAGCTTCTACGAAGCCTGCCCGGTACTAAAAGAGGGTGTGAGCGAGGAAGATAAGAACAGCCGTTTGGTGCTGTGTTCGCTAGTGGCGAAGACTTTACGCCAAGGTCTAGACTTACTCGGCATCGAGGTTATGGAGCAAATGTAATCTCAGCGGCCTGTAGTTCGTTTTGACGGCGTTGGTACTCTTTTTGAACACTAGTCACATACTTTATGTATGCTCCTAGGTATAAAAAAGAGTACCGCCTTGTCAGCACTCCTACACTTGCTGATGTGATTTGTAGGTCGGTGCTCTGCGCCGACAAGATAGCTGATAGTTCGTTTGTCGGGATTAAATTCCGATCTACAACCTATATTTGCGGCTTTAGCCTTGCCATTTGTGTTTTAGACGGCGGTGATAATTAGAAGGATTTGCTATGAAACTTGATGATATTCGTCGTGAATATTTACAAGGCGGGTTGGATGAGAGCATGCTCGAGGCCACGCCCATTGCGCAATTTGAGAAGTGGTTAGAGCAGGCCATAAAGGCGCAAATTCCAGACCCAACGGCCATGGTGGTGGCGACTGTGGATGAGCATGGTCAGCCTTCGCAGCGCATTGTGTTGTTGAAAAATCTGGATGAGAACGGCTTTGTTTTCTTTACCAACACCGGCTCGCGTAAGGCCAGTGAATTGGCGAAGAACAATAAGATCAGCCTGCATTTCCCCTGGCATATGTTTGAGCGTCAGGTAATCGTCTATGGCGAAGCTCAGCCCTTGCCGGTATCCGATGTGGCCAAGTACTTCTTATCCCGCCCTAAAGAAAGCCAGCTCGCAGCCTGGGCATCAAGCCAGAGCCGGCCCGTGTCTTCACGCCAGGTGCTGATGGAAAAATTCGCGCAAATGAAGAGCAAGTTTGCCAAGGGGGAGATCCCCTTACCGGATTTCTGGGGCGGTTATTGCGTAAAGCCCACCAAGGTGGAGTTTTGGCAAGGCGGCGCCCATCGCCTGCACGACCGCTTTATGTATATTCGCCAAGAAGATAACAGCTGGCGTGTTGAGCGCTTAAACCCCTGATGCGCTTTATTGACTCCCACTGTCATCTCGATTTTAGCGAATTCGATGAGGATAGGGCGCAGTGTATTGCCAATGCTCTGTCGCTGGGAGTCACACACCTTGTGGTGCCGGGCGTGAGCCTGGCACAATGCAAATACCTGCTGACCTTCACCAAACAATACCCCACGACCTATATCAGCGCCGGACTGCACCCATACTTTCTTGCCCAGCATCACGACTCGCATATCGCCGAGCTGAGTGATTTAATTGCGGCCAATCGCGACAGTTTTGTTGCCGTTGGCGAATGTGGTCTGGATAGAAGTATCGGTGAGCTAGAGAAACAGCAAAGCCTATTTGAGGCGCAAATCGCTTTGGCCAATGAATTTGAGCTGCCGTTGATTGTCCACCACAGGCAAAGTCACGACCTAATCGCTGCCAGCTTTAAGCGCTGCCCGCCCAAATTCGGTGGTGTGATCCATGCGTTTTCCGGCTCACAGCAGGTGGCCCAAAGTTACATCAAGGCCGGATTTAAACTCGGGGTGGGGGGCACCATCACCTATCCCAGAGCACAAAAAACTCAGCAAGCTTTGCGCCATGTAGGCGTCGAGCATCTGCTACTCGAAACCGATGCGCCCAGTATGCCCTTGTGTGGTTATCAGGGGCAAAGAAATACCCCAGAGCGCATACCTAATGTGTTTTTAGCCCTGGCCGCGCTGTTGCAACGGCAGGACTATGAGGCCTTAAGCGAGCAGCTTTATCTAAACTGCTTGGCTTTTGTGCGAAAGTAGCGCTTTAACTGCCAGCGCTTTAGACCGCGCCCAAGTTGCCAGGTAAAGATGCAACAAATAAACAGCATCAGCAGCACCTGGCGACCCACCTCATGAATATAGCGGTGGCTGGTGTCTATAGCTGTTTGTGGCAGGTAGTTGACCCGGGCAAAACCTATGGGTTTGTTGTCTTGTGGCGAGGTGATAGGCACCACTATGGGTTGTGTAAGCTTGCTGATCCCCGGTGTAGCCTGAGTGATCCCCAAGTCAGATTGATAGGGACTGTAGGCCTCGCTGTGTGCCTGAGCCGTGCCATGTATATCGTAAATAACCGCGCTTTGGATCACCGCATCGCTGCTGAGTTGATTGGCCAGCTCACCCAGGCGAGGCTTGTTGTTTTGCTCCAACGGCACAGCTGCGGTCAGCGCCAGCTGTTGCGACAGGCTTTTGGCACTGTGATAGCCTTGCTGGTAAAGCATATGGTGACCCTGAAAGCTGGTGTTAAAGGCCATCCAGGTCAGTAACACAAAACACAGCGCGGCAAAGATCAAGCGTCTAAGACGTTGCCATCGCGAGCTGCGCACCGGATTTTTTACTTGTTTATTTTTCATATCACTCATGTGGTTACTGACTTTCGTGGCTATCGGTGATTAAATTGGCAATGCCGTATCACGACTACATTTCGCCTGGGAGCCTTTGATGTCACAGCCTAATATTGCCTTTTCCACTTTAGCACAGCAAGACGATCTGTCCTTAAGTAATCAGCTAAGTTTAAACCTTTGGTATGACATCGACCATCCGTCTTTGGTGGCAGAAAACGCGCCTAACCCCCCAACTTATGTACTGCTATTCGGTTTTCAACTGGGTATGCAAGTGGCTAATTTAATACAACAATTACAACAATGGTCCGGTCAAGTCAGCGCCGTTTGCCGCTTTGAAGCCGACAGTGATTTGCCTCCGGCCTTTGTCTTTGTCGTGCATGGCGGGATGCCGGAATTGGCGCAGCAACTTAAGCAATATGGCGCCGATAATGGCGTGCAATGCGCGGCGCTGGTTAATCCGCCTAAGCTGAGCGAGCCTGGATTACTGGTGATGGATATGGACTCCACCGCCATTACCATTGAATGTATCGATGAAATCGCCCGCCTAGGTGGCGTTTATGAAGAAGTGGCGGCGGTGACCGCACAGGCCATGGCCGGAAAACTTGAATTTAGCGCCAGCCTGCGCCAGCGGGTCGCTAAGTTAACGGGGATCCCGTTAGACCTGGTGGCCGAACTACAAAGCCAGTTACCGCTTATGCCCGGCATAGAGCAGGTCTGTGAGGTCTTGAAACAACATAATTGGCATCTGGCCATAGCTTCTGGGGGCTTTGTGCCCTTCGCCGCTCAGGTGCAAAGGCTGTTAGATCTGGACCGTATTCATGCCAATGAGTTGGATGATGATGGTCAGGTCTTAGTGGGCACTGTGAGTGGGAAAATCGTCGATGCCGAGGAAAAGGCACGCTTTCTGTGTGCCTATCGCGATGAGCTGGGCCTGGCAAAAGCGCAAACCCTGGCCATAGGCGATGGTGCCAATGATCTGCCGATGCTGCATCAGGCCGGTTTAGGCGTGGCGGTGCATGGTAAGGCCAAGGTGGTGGCCGAGGCCCCTGCGGCGATCACCGCTGGCAGCCTGGCACAACTGCTTTATTTTTTAACTATTCCGGCACGTTAACCAATACCTTGTAACCACTTAATAGGGTGCTCGACCAGACTTGGTGGGCGCCTATATACACCTGCACCAGGCGCGGTATCAGCTCGTTTATGGCAGGACGCCCATTCCCCTTGCGCCCTTATTAAACCATTACCCAGAGGTGAAAAACCGTTATACTGACAGTCAAATTATTGTTTACTCTTTAATTACGCAAGTTTAAGCGCAAGGTTTAAACACAACCCAAGTAAAAGTTATGCCCTCACTATGGTAAAAAAGAAAACAGCCTTTGTATGTAACGAGTGTGGTGCCGAGTTCGCGCGCTGGCAAGGCCAGTGCAGTGAATGTAAGGCCTGGAACACGGTGACCGAATTTCGCGTGCCCTCGGTTAAAAACACCGGCCGCAGCAGCGCTACCAGCGGCTATGCCGGCCAGGTAGAAGCCAAAATTCAAACCCTAGACGAAGTTAACTTAGAAAGCCTGCCGCGCTTTTCCACCGGCTTTATCGAGTTTGATAGGGTGCTCGGCGGCGGCGTGGTGCCGGGTAGCGCCATTTTGATCGGTGGTGAGCCGGGTGCCGGTAAAAGTACCATCTTGCTGCAAACCATGTGTGGCCTGGCCGAGAACATGAAAACCTTGTATGTCACCGGCGAGGAGTCGCTGCAGCAGGTGGCCATGCGCGCCAAACGTTTGGGCCTGCCTACCGATAAGATGCAAACCCTGGCGGAAACCAATGTGGAAACCATTTGCCAGCTGGCGCTGCGTGAAAAACCCAGCATCATGGTTATCGACTCCATTCAGGTGATGCATATGGCCGATATTCAATCGGCCCCAGGCAGTGTTTCTCAGGTACGTGAAAGCGCCGCTTACCTCACCCGTTTTGCCAAACAAAACCAGATTGCCATACTTATGGTGGGTCATGTGACCAAAGACGGTTCTCTGGCCGGTCCTAAGGTGCTCGAGCACTGTATCGATTGTTCTATCTTGCTCGAGGGCAGCAGCGACAGCCGTTTTCGTACCCTGCGTGGCAATAAAAACCGTTTTGGTGCGGTCAATGAGCTGGGTGTGTTTGCCATGACGGGTCAGGGGCTGCGTGAGGTTAAAAACCCCTCCGCTATTTTTTTAAATCGCTCCCAGGAGCAGACGCCGGGCTCCTTGGTCATGGTGATCTGGGAAGGGACGCGTCCGCTGTTGGTGGAAGTGCAGGCGCTGGTGGACTATTCTCAGTTGGCTAACCCCCGTCGCGTGACCGTGGGCTTAGAGCAAAACCGTTTGGCCATGCTCTTGGCTGTGCTGCACCGCCATGGTGGCCTGCAGGTGGCGGATCAAGACGTTTTCGTCAATGTGGTTGGCGGCGTTAAGGTATCAGAAACCAGTGCCGATTTAGCATTAATTGTGGCCCTGGTTTCCAGCTTTAAGAACTACAGCTTGGAGCGCGAATTGGTGGTGTTTGGCGAGGTCGGTCTAGGCGGTGAAATTCGTCCCGTACCCAGCGGTCAGGAGCGTTTACGCGAGGCCGCCAAACACGGCTTTAAACGGGCCATAGTGCCGGTAGATAATAAACCGAAAGAGCCGATAGAGGGCATGCAGGTGCAGGCGGTTGCCAGCCTCAGCGAGGCTCTCGAAGCATTATTTTAGGGTTGTGCCCTTAATTTAACTCGGAGCGTGGACAGCTCCAAAGGAACTTAGTATGAAGAGACTACTTATTGTTGCCGCCCTCGGGGCCATGGCATTTGGCGGTTATAGCTACGCTAATTATTATGTCAGTAAAGAAGCCCGCAAAGACGTCGACGACTACTTATTGCAGCTACAGGCCCAAACCGGCCTGGATGTGCGCTATAAGGAAATAAGTAGCAACCTCTTCAACCAAAGCCTGGAGCTTAATAGGGTCGCGGTTAAAGGGCCTGATGGTGTGCAATTTGCTGATATCGACAGCATAGAGTTAGCGGGTTTCAATCCGATGCAGGCGAGCGATAATACTCGCATGGCCATAAATAACATGACCTTTATGGGTCCTGTGGTGGTGGAGATGCAGGAGCTCGACGGCGAGCGTATCAATGTGGTCAGCGAATTTAATTACAGCGCCGATAACGGTGATGCCGACACTAAGACCGTGATCAATGCCGGCAAGCTCGCCGATGTTGAGTTCAGCTTTGCCATGACCAACTCTCAGTCGCTGATGGCTCTGCGCCAGCAATTTGAAGAGCTAGAACAAAACGGGCAGGGTAATTTGCAACAGCAACTGGCGCTACAAAGCCAGCTGATGACGGCCATGACCGAGTTGGTGCCGAAAAGCTTTAGCTTTAAGCTGGACAATAACGGCAAACTTAAGGACCTGATACAAAGGGTGATTGCCGAGCAGGGCCTGACCTACGAGCAGTTTCAGCAACAGGCGCAGCAGCATCTAAGCATGTCACCAGCGCCGCAAACTTTGCGTGATGCGGCATTGGGCTTTATCGAAGGCACAGAGCAGTTTAAGGTTTCCGTGTCTTTACCCGAGGGCACGACCGTGGCCCAGGTTAATGAGCAGATGATGACCTTGATGGGTCACCCAGAAGAGTTGGCCAAGTATTTTAATTTAAAGGCCTCGGGTAAATAACCCTTTAGGGTTTGTTTAGGAAAAGCCGGATATTAATCCGGCTTTTTTGTGCATTCTCAGCCCGTTTTTATGTATATGGGGTACAGCGCCTAAGCTTTAGTTAGGGGCGCAGCTTTCTGTACACCTTGCCTTGTATCCCACCCTAAAACGCACTTGTTTTATCAATTTTAGTGCCGCAATAAAGGCAAGTATAGTGTCTAGCCGAGACAACCCGTGCGCAACTACCGCATACATTTGCAGGGGCAAATTTACCATCCAATGTACCATCCCGTAGATCAATTTCTTTCATTTTCGAAAGGAGCAGTTCTCGGTTAAAGCCAACCTCTTCGAGGAGCTCACTCATGGCCATGCAAACCAGAGAAAGGTGGTCGACTTTGCTTTGCAGCTCAACGATGTCGTATTGATTATCTGTAGCTTTGCGGTCAACCTGCCTAGTTCGCTCGGCTGCTTCGGTTTTCGTTTGCTCAAGACGGTACTGCTGAAATATATCGAATAGATCCACTTTTACCTCATTAGGGTTATTACTTGGCTGTAATGACAGTTAGCCAGTGCTTGTATTTTCTTTCGTAGCTGTTTTGTTGGCGTCAACCTAGATATTTCTGTTTTGGAATCTCACGGGCTTCAAGCTCTGTTAATTTTTCGGAGAGATATTTTCGAATATCATGGAGTGAAATGTTTTTGGGAACACCTATGGATAAGTTAAAACCCTGAGGGTCGCCAAATATGATTAACTTTCCATCGGGAACTGCAGCATTCGGTATATCTGTCAGTGACCATCCCATTAAATCTTTATAATCCTCTGTACGAGAATATTTTGTGCCAGTAATGATGACGGACGTTTCACTCAAAGAAATGGTAAGTATTTCTATTCGATTCCATTTAGAGATTAGCTCAGCTGCTGGGCCTGCGACCATACAGAACAGCATGGCCAGCAGTGTGAAGTCCCACATCACCGCTTTGTTTGTTAATAAAGCTGAGAGAGGTATTAGAATCAATGGAATTAGAGCGTACCCAATGGCCGATATGGTGATCAATAGTGGGTGGTACTCCGCTTGGTTTTGTAATTTTGCGCGCGCGGCGGCAATCTCTTTTGGCTCTGTCCATTTCATAGTTACTAACAAATTACTCTCGACCAAATGGGTCTTTCCTTGTTTAACTTATTTTTAACACACCAGCTAACTTATTGCTATGCATTGGCTTTGACTTACCTTTAGAGCGTTATCCCTTGTAATATTTTATTTCGACCATAGGTCTAGTAACTCAGTGGCGCAAAATTATGCAAAGGAGCATTCATGAGCACAACCCCCTATACTCCGCCTAAGGTCTGGCAGTTTGATAGTGAAAATGGCGGCAAATGGGCCAGTCTGAATAAACCAACATCCGGCGCAACCTTTGAACAGCATTTGCCGCGCGGGCAACATCCGTTTCAGCTTTATTCATTGGCCACTCCCAACGGCCAAAAAGTAACTATTATGTTTGAAGAGCTGCTGGCCAAGGGGTTCAGCGATGCAGAGTATGATGCATTTCTGATTGAAATTAGTGAAGGCTCGCAGTTTGGCTCTGATTTTGTCGCCATCAACCCTAATTCAAAAATCCCCGCCTTGTTAGACACCAGCACCTCACCGGCGACTCGGGTCTTTGAATCGGGCTCTATTTTGCTGTATTTGGCAGAGAAGTTTTCTTCATTTATTCCCAAGGATGCGCAGGCTAAAACCGAGTGTATGAACTGGTTGTTTTGGCAAATGGGCAGTGCCCCCTACGTGGGAGGTGGTTTTGGTCACTTCTATGCTTATGCGCCGGAGCCCATGGAGTACCCCATTAACCGTTTCGCCATGGAAACCAAGCGCCAGTTGGATGTGCTAGATAAGCACTTGGCACAAAACGAATACATGGCCGGGGATGAATACTCCATTGCCGACATGGCGATCTGGCCCTGGTATGGTGCTCTGGTGCTGGGCAAGGCGTACGATGCTGCCGAGTTTTTATCCGTGCATGAATATCGTCATTTACTTGCCTGGGCGAAGAAAATTGAACAACGCCCTGCGGTACAGCGCGGTCGACGCGTTAATCGCACTTGGGGCGACGAAGATGAGCAATTGCGCGAGCGCCACAGCGCCGCCGACTTGGACTAATTAATAAATCTACAGGCACAAAAAAGCACAGCCTAGGCTGTGCTTTTTCATATACGAGCACTGCTGTTGATAGCTTAGTGCAAGATACGGGCGCGAATGGTGCCGTCTACGGCACTCAGTTCTTTTAGCGCCACCTCCGAGTGGTCGCTGTCTACATCGATAACTACATAGCCTATGCTTTCGTCCGTTTGCAGGTACTGAGCGGCGATGTTGATACCGTGCTGGGCAAAGGCTTGGTTAATCTGCGTTAGCACACCCGGGCGGTTTTGGTGAATATGTAGCAGACGGCTGCGGTTAGCCAGCTCCGGCAGGGCTACCTCAGGGAAGTTGACAGCCGTCATGCTTGAACCGTTATCCGAGTACTTGGCCAGCTTGCCAGCTACCTCAACGCCAATGCTTTCCTGCGCTTCCTGAGTTGAGCCACCCACATGCGGAGTCAAAATCACATTATCGAATTGGCGTAGCGGCGAGATAAACTCTTCGTCATTTGATTTTGGCTCCACCGGGAATACATCGATGGCGGCGCCAGAGAGACTTTTATCTTCCAGAGCTTCGGCCAGGGCATCGATATCCACGACCGTGCCGCGCGAGGCGTTAATCAGTATGCTGCCTTTTTTCATCACTGCCAGCTCGGCGGTGCCGATGAGGTTTTTTGTTTGCGGTGTTTCCGGTACGTGCAGGCTTACCACATCCGAGCTTTGCAATAGCTGGGTCAGGTTTTGGATCTGCTGGGCATTACCCAAAGATAGCTTGTCTTCGATATCATAGTACTGCACCGTCATACCTATGTTTTCGGCCATGATGCCAAGCTGGGTACCGATATGGCCATAACCTATAATACCTAAGGTTTTACCACGGGCTTCGAATGAGCCTTCCGCGGTTTTTAACCACTGACCGCGGTGAGCCATGGCGTTGCGTAAAGGAATGCCGCGTAATAACAGCAGGATTTCACCCAATACCAGTTCGGCAACCGAGCGGGTGTTGGAAAAAGGCGCGTTAAATACAGCGATACCGCGTTGTTTGGCAGCGCTTAAATCCACTTGGTTGGTGCCGATGCAGAAGCAGCCCACGGCAATCAGCTTTTGTGCCGCGTCCAGTACCGCTTCGGTGATTTGCGTGCGTGAGCGAATACCCACAATGTGGGCATCGCTGATACGCTCGATGAGCTCATTTTCAGGTAACGATGTTTTGACATAGTCGATATTGCTGTAGCCGTTGCGCTTGAGTGTTTCAATTGCGCTTTGGTGTACACCTTCCAGCAAGAGAATCTTAATTTTATCTTTTGCTAACGATACCTTACTCATGTTCCTCATTCCTCTAACGTGTAGTTGGGCCCTCCGGCGTGCCGATGATCACTGTGTCGGCGCCGCGGTGAGCGAATAGGCCGTTGGTAACCACACCAACAACCTGATTTAAAGTTTGTTCCAGTGACTTGGCATCTGTGATCTGCAGGTTGTGCACATCTAAAATTACATTGCCGTTATCTGTCACTACGCCTTGTCGATAAACAGGGTCACCGCCAAGTTTTACAATTTCGCGGGCCACATAGCTGCGGGCCATGGGGATCACTTCGACGGGCAGTGGAAAATCGCCCAGAGTGTCGACCAATTTGCTGCTATCGACGATACAAATAAATTCTTTAGCCACGGCGGCTACAATTTTTTCGCGGGTTAACGCGGCGCCACCGCCCTTGATCATTTCGTTAGCGCCATTGATTTCATCGGCACCATCAACATAAATGTCCAGGCTATCAACATCATTTAATTCAAATACTTCGATACCCAGAGCCTTTAGGCGTTCGGTCGAAGCTTGCGAACTAGATACCGCACCGCGGATATCGTCTTTCATTGTTGCCAGGGCATCAATAAAGTGATTAACCGTTGAACCGGTGCCCACACCAACAATGGTGTCTTTCTGTACATAATCGAGTGCGGCCCAGGCGGCCGCCTTTTTCATTTCGTCTTGAGTCATGTTGTGCTCGCAAATGAGTTAATAGCTAAGGTTGCGGACTATTGTACCACTACCCGTGAGGGCAATAAATTCGCTCTGGGGTGACAATGTAATCTAATGGCACATCCCAACTGGCCACCGGCAGCGTATCTAGGTGCTGACATTGGTGCGCCACGCCGATTAATTTGGGGCGATGGGGCGCATCCGGTGGTATCTGGGCAAAGGTGCGGTCGTAATATCCGCCACCCATGCCTAAGCGATTACCCTGGCTATCAAAAGCCACCAAGGGGGTTAGGATAAAATCCAACGCCGCAACGGGGCTTACATGACTGCAATTCAACTCGGGCTCCAAGATACCATAGCGGTTAGTGCTCATGGGTGAATTTTCTTCATATCTCTGAAAGAGCAAATGCACCCCGGTAAAGGGGTGGAGAATGGGTAGAAATGGGGTCGCTTTATTTTGCCATAGCCATTGAAATACGGGGGCTAGATTGGGTTCACCATCATTGCTTAAATAGGTGCCTACTCGAGCGCTTTTAGGGTCTTTTATGACTTGAGAAATATTAATTTTCAGCGCGTTCGCGGCACTTTTTTGTTCTTCTGGAGTAAGCTTTTTGCGTAAATTTCGCATTCGCTTTCGAATGTCAACACGTTGCTCGTCAAATTGCATAGGGCTCTTATATTAAAGTTTGAGATAAGGAATAGCTCACACCTGGTATGGCTAGAAACACAGTGATCAGTACCAGTATAATGATTAATAACGAATGGCGATATTGTTCACTCATCTATCCCATGGCCATCATTGGCAGTGCTGTTGGCGACTCGGTCACACTTAGGCTTGAGTATAAATCCTTTTATTTAAAAAGAAAAAACCTAGCGGTAGGCGCCCATAAGGCATAAAAAACGCCGCACTAAAAAGCGCGGCGCAGTTGCGGTTTAGCAGCTCCTAAATGCTTAGTACTTGGCCGCTTCCCCTTCTGCCGGTAAGGCATTGATAATAAAGTCGCGCAGGTCGTTGTTGGAGCTTTCTAAGTCGGCGCGACGCAGATACATCATATGGCCGCTGCGGTAGCCTTTAAAGCTCAGGCGCTCTTTCATCTTGCCGCTTGGATCCAGTTGCCACATGGTGTATTTGGCATCGAAATAGTTGGTGGCACCGTCGAAATAACCGGCTTGAACCAGCACATTCAGATAAGGGTTTTGCGCCATGGCCAAACGCAGGTTTTCACCTGTGTTGTTGTTGCTGCGATCCCAAGGGTGAACCGAGCCAAACATATTGTATTTAACGTCGGTTTTATAATTTAGCTCTTCACGCAGATAGTAGTTGATGGCCGGGGTAAAGGAATGCAACCAAGAGGTTAGCTCGGCCCAGTAGTCCGGGCGGTCGCCGGCGTTGCGCTTGTCTATGCCCAGGTAGCGTGAGTCCAGACGGCCCACTGTTTTACCCTGGCTGCGCAGCAACTCTTTCCAGAACGACGAGGTGGGAATATCCAGGTTGTTGTTTTCCACGTAAGTCGGCGATACACCGGCATAGCGCGCCATTTGCGCGACAATACGCTGCTTTTCTTCGGCGCCGATAAAGCCGCCTTTAGCTATGGCGGGGATCAATTCGTTGACGGTAAAGTCTTCAACCTGAGGCAATAGCTCATCCAGGTCAAGGGCTTGCAGCTCGGCGTCCAACGCCTTGTGATACCAGGCGGTAGCGGCAAAGTAGGGCAGGCGGTTGGCCGCTTCTACCGGGCCTTCACGCTTAATACCAATCTCGGTAGGTGAAACCAGGACTACGCCGTTAAGGTACATCCACTGACTGTTTTGCAGCGCCAGCGCCAGACCGGCAACGCGGGTGGTGCCATAGCTTTCACCGATTAAAAACTTAGGTGAGCGCCAGCGATTGTGGCGACTGACAAAGGTATTTAACCATTCGGCCAGGTATTTAATATCGGCATTAACGCCAAAGAACATGTCTTTTTGCTTATCGCGACTAGGCAGTTTGCCATCGGCACCGGCCAGCACGCGCGAATAACCTGTATTCACCGGGTTCACATAAAGGATATCCGCCACATCCAGTACCGAATAAGGGTTCTCTTTTACGCCATAAGGCTGTACCGGGTAACCTTCATCGTCGATTTTTAGCACCTTGGGGCCGGTGTAGGCCAGGTGCATCCAGACCGAGGCAGAGCCCGGGCCGCCGTTAAATGAAATCAACAGCGGGCGCTTGGTATCGTTATCCACACCGACGCGCTTGTAGTAGGTATAGTGCAAGGTGGCGACTGCATCGCCGTTGTCATTCCATACCGGCTGAGTGCCGGTTTCGGCACTATAAGAAATGCGCTCGCCGTTAATGCGGGCCTTATGCTCGGTAATGACCTTGCTGTCGATATCGATTTGGCGACCATGAGCCGCGGCATTATGTTGGTCTACCTCGGCCAGCGCCGATGGGGCGATCACCACGGCCAAAGACAGGGCCACGGCTTTTAGATGGGTTGCAAACATGATTTACCTTTTGGTTTTTCTTTTCGCTCCATTAAAGGAGCTTGCATTGGAAACTACAAGTTATTGCGATAAGTGGGGCGTTAGCACCTCGGCGATGCGCTTAGCAAAATCGTTGTTTATTTCAATTCCATGTAAGGCAAGTCGCGTGTCTTTAAGGGCGCAATTCAAGGGGCGCGTGGCGGCATTGTTAGCGGCTGCTACGGGGGCTGGGCTCAAGGTGTTTGCGTCCAGGTCCAAAAGCGGCGCCATGGCTTTGGCCATATCCAGCTTGGTTAAGCGCTCCTGGGCACTGAGGTGATAGATCCCTTCTAGCTCAGAGCCCAAGGTGGTTATGGCGCCAGCCAAGGCATTGGCGATATCTGCGGTGTCGGTGGGAAAGCGCTGACATTCATTATCGAAGTGGGTGACGCCGTTTTGCAGTTGCTCGGCAATGACGGTTACCGCCGACTCACCGAGATAACCAACTTCACCGTAGAGCACGGGAATGCGAATAATGGCCGCGCTCGGGTAGTGCGCTTGCAATAAGGCTTCGCTGCGCGCCTTGGATTGGCCGTAAAGATTTAACGGGTTTACCTCGGCGTCCTCAGCATAGGGCGGGTTGCAGCCATCGAAGACATAATCGGTGCTAATAAAAATCAGCTTGCAATTGAACTGCTCACAGCACTTGGCAATATGCTCGGTGACCGCGCAGTTAAATTGGATGCTCTGCTCGGGGTCATTATCGAACTTGTCCGGATTGCGCTCGGCGGCGCTGTGAATAAAAAAGTCCGGTTGATGCGTTGCGAACAGGGTGCTGATGGCCTCTTTATCAAACAGATCTACTTTGACTATGGGTGCCTGTGCGCGGGAAAAACCCAAACCTGTTACCTGATGAGTGGGGGTTAGGTGCGTAAAAAGGGCACGGCCCAGCAGCCCGGTGGCACCGGAGACGATGATTTTAGCCATAACTTTGCTCTCTAACGGCAGGGGAAAGCGGCAGCCTAACTGTGGTGAAGGGTAAAGTCAAAGTGTCCATTATGGTCTAAAAATGCGTATGTTTACGTTGAAAGTTAACTAGTTAAGCTGACTCGCGGTTGGCGGCGCTCAAGCCTATGGTGTGTTGCTGCCGGCGTTTGAGGCAGGAAAAGCAGCCATGCTTATTCTCATTGCTTCATAGTAAACGGGCTGTGGCCTTGTGCCTTGCACAGCTTTGGCAAAAACCCCCTTTTAACGCACCAAGTTGGTGCGTTTTTTGTGCGCATCAAAAGTTATCTTTTTGTTAATTAAAGAGAAAATATTTTGGCACAAAGATTGATTTTATCTGATGGAAGAATAATAAACCGAATTGCCTACGAGGGGGCCATATGAAAATGATCAGTGCCATCATCAAGCCATTTAAGCTCGATGAAGTGCGAGAAGCGTTAGCAGAGCAGGGAATAGAGGGAATGACGGTAGTGGATGTTAAGGGCTTTGGCCGCCAGCGCGGGCATACCGAACTCTACCGAGGTGCCGAGTATAGGGTGGACTTTATTCCCAAAATTAAAATCGAGATTGCCACGCGTAGCGACAATGTGGAGCGAGTAGTAGAGCTGATCACCCGGGTTGCCAACAGCGGCAAAATAGGCGACGGCAAGATATTTGTTTTCGATCTTGAGCAAATCGTGCGCATCCGAACGGGTGAGCTTGATGAAGAAGCGATTTAGGGGGCGCAGTCATGGAAAACACCATAGTTGAATTACAATTCTCATTGAACACCTTTTACTTTTTGATCTCCGGCGTGCTGGTTATGTGGATGGCGGCGGGCTTTGCCATGCTGGAAGCCGGCTTGGTGCGTTCGAAGAACACCACAGAGATCCTGACCAAGAACGTCGCCCTTTATGCCATTGCCTGTACCATGTTTTTGCTGGTTGGTTACAACATCATGTATGTGGGTAACAGCGAGGGCGGTTTTGTGCCCAGCTTTGGCTCCTTGATTGGCACTCAGGCCAGTGACGCCGATCATGCGCTGGAGTCTGATTTCTTCTTCCAAGTGGTTTTTGTGGCTACGGCCATGTCCATTGTCTCCGGCGCCGTAGCCGAGCGCATGAAACTCTGGGCTTTTTTGATCTTTTGTGTGGTCATGACCGGCCTGCTATATCCCATTGAGGGCTACTGGACCTGGGGTGGCGGTTTTCTGTCGACCATGGGTTTTGTCGACTTTGCCGGTTCGGGCATAGTACATGGCGCCGGTGCCGCTGCAGCCTTGGCTGGGGTCTTGCTGCTGGGGGCGCGTCGTGGCAAATATGGCAAGCATGGTGAAATCTATCCGATTCCCGGTTCTAACCTGCCGCTTGCGACCTTGGGTACCTTTATCCTATGGATGGGCTGGTTTGGTTTTAACGGTGGCTCGCAACTGCTTATCAGTGATGCGGAAAATGCTACCGCGGTGGGCAAAATCATGCTTAACACCAATGCTGCTGCGGCGGCCGGTGCCATTGCTTCCCTACTGGTATGTAAAACCTACTGGGGCAAGGCAGATTTGACCATGGTGCTCAATGGTGCACTGGCGGGTTTGGTGGTGATCACCGCGGATCCGGCGTCGCCATCACCCTTGTTGGCGCTCTTGCTTGGTGCCATAGGTGGCATGGTGGTGGTCTTCAGTATTGTGGTTTTGGATAAGATGCATATCGACGATCCCGTGGGGGCTATTTCGGTGCACGGCGTGTGCGGAGCGCTTGGCCTGATGCTGGTGCCTCTGTCTAATAGTGAGGCCAGTTACACGACTCAGTTTATCGGTATCTTATGTATCTTTGGCTTTGTCTTTGTCGCATCCTCGCTGGTATGGGGAATTTTAAAAAGTACGGTGGGGATCCGCGTGAGTGAGGAAGAAGAGCTCAGTGGCATGGATCAACATGATTGCGGTATCGATGCCTATCCCGAGTTTGTATCGGTACGTTCAAGTTAATCAGCTAGTTATTACTTACAGCGGCGAGTTTATCTCGCCGTTTTTTATGACTATAATTCCATTTTCAGTCCCTTTAAAAGGTTCCAATCATGGACAATAAATTACTACTGATCATACTTTCAATCTTTTTACCGCCCGTTGCCGTATTTCTAAAGGCCGGTGCCGGTAAGCACTTAATTATCAATATTATTCTGTGCTTCCTATTCTTTTTGCCTGCGGTTATTCATGCCCTATGGGTATCAACCCGCTAAGCCCATCTAACTGAGCAGACAGCCAAGCGCACAGCTCTGCCTGCCTCTGAGTCAGATATATTCTGATTTTGATAAGCTAACAAAAGTCAGTACCAGTTAAGCTAGCCCTGGTTAGCCTTAACCTGCACCCTGTCTTGGCATACTCTTGGGCAATTAATTTTGTTCATGAGTATGTTAAGCTTCCACCAATTTTTCATTCAAGCCACGCATTTTCAATCCTATGGCGACAAAAAAGACACCGACAAAGAAACAACCGAAGAGAAAACCTAAGGCCGTACCTCCGTCAAAAATGAGGCGCCTGGGTAAGCGGTTATTTTCCGTAGCCTGGAAAATCGCCCTGGTCACTGTTATCAGCGTGGCCCTGTATATGATCTACCTTGATGCCAAGGTAACGCGACAGTTCGAGGGCAATAAATGGCAGTTGCCGGCTCAGGTATATGCCCGCGCCATGACTTTTTACCCGGGGCAATACCTGTCCATGGACGAGGTGGAGTGGGAGCTTAAGCGCCTTAACTATACCCAGGTAACCAAGCTCAATCACACCGGCCAATATGAGCAAAGCAAAACCCGCTTGCGTATTTATCGTCGTGCCTTCGAGTTTGCCGACGCCAATGAAGAGGCCCGTATTATTGAGCTGCGCTTTAGCGGCAACAAGGTTGCCAGCGTCAAAAACAATATAGGTCAACGTCTTGAGAGTGCTCGTTTGGAGCCGGTGCAAATAGCCCGTATCGGTAATGACGAAACTCAGGACCGCGAATTTGTGCCGCTCGATAAATTCCCAGACTTGCTAAAAGACACCTTACTGGTGGTTGAAGACCGCAACTTCTATAAGCACCATGGGGTGTCCTTATGGTCCATTATGCGTGCTCTTTACGCCAATATTCGCGCCGGCCGCACGGTGCAAGGTGGCAGCACCCTGACCCAACAGCTGGCAAAAAATTTCTACCTTACTCGTGAACGCTCACTGGTGCGCAAAATCAACGAGGCCTTGATAGCCCTTATTCTTGATTATCGTTATACCAAGGACGAAATCCTTGAAGCTTACTTAAACGAGGTTTATTTAGGACAGTCATATACCAAGGGTGTACATGGTATGGGTCTGGCGGCGGAGTTTTATTTCTCTAAGCCCATCGACGAGCTGGAGTTTGACCAAATAGCCCTGCTGGTGGCCTTGGTTAAAGGGCCATCTTATTACAACCCGCGCCGCTATGAAGAGCGCACCATGGAACGTCGCGATCTGGTACTCAGGCTGATGGCGGAAGATGGCCTTATCAGCACCACCGAATATCGTAATGCCCTTAATCGTCCGCTGGATGTTGCGCCTATGCGCCGGGATATAGACAAAACCTATCCGGGTTATTTAGAGCTGGTTAATCGCCAGTTGAAGGAGTTGCTCACCGACAAGGAAACCCTGGATGCCGGAGTGCGGGTCTTTACTTACCTGGACCTGCAAAAGCAGGAAGCCATGGAAGAGGCCATCGCTCAGTCTTTGCCTTATTTAGAGAAGCGCCCGAAAACCGAGCAACTTGAAGCAGCCATGCTTTCGGTGAATCGTCAGGTAGGTGGGGTCTCGGCTCTGGTTGCCGGTCGTGATATGCGTTATTCCGGCTTTAACCGGGTGCTGGATACTAAGCGTAATATTGGCTCCTTGGTGAAGCCGGCCGTGTATCTGAGCGCCTTGCAGGTGCCGCGTTATAATCTCGGTACCTTGCTGCATGATGAACCGCTGGAAATCACCGACGAGCGCGGTAAAGTTTGGCGTCCGGATAACTTCGACCACCAATTCCGCGGTGCCTTGCCGCTGTATAAGGCCTTTAGCAACAGTATTAATATTCCGGCGGTGAATCTGGGCCTGGATATTGGTGTCGACAAGGTGGCCAACACCTTAGAAGGTTTGGGTGTGGAAAGTCATATCAACCAGTTTCCTTCCTTGCTGCTGGGGGCCTTGGAGCTGTCCAGCTATGAGGTGGCACAACTTTATACCACCTTGGCAAACGACGGTGCCTATACCCGTTTAACCAGTATTTCGGCCTTGACCGACAACGGCGGCAAGCTGCTGTATCAGCACAAGCCGCAGTGGCAACAGCGCTTCCCTAAGGATGCCATGTATATGACCAAATATGGTATGAAGCGGGTGACCAAGGACGGCACGGGTAAACGTTTGAATAAGCATTTCCCCACCATACAGTTGGCGGGTAAAACCGGCACCAGTAACAATCTGCGTGATAGTTGGTATGGCGGTTTTGACCAAAATACCGTGACCGTGGCCTGGTTGGGACGCGATGATAACCAAAGTACCGGCCTGACCGGTGCGGTGGGCGCCTTGGAGATGTATATTCGTTATCTGCGCCAGCTAAATCCGCAGTCTATTGCCGATGAACGTCCAGAGGGGATTCGTTGGGCCTTTATTAACGAGCAAACCGGTATGCAGGCACCGCCAGGGTGTGGCAAGGTGATTCAACTGCCGATACGGGCCAGCGAATTTAACCCCAGACCTAGCTGTGTGCGTCCTTAAGGGCGCGCACTGAATGTAAAAAAAACCGCCCATGGGCGGTTTTTTTTACGGGTGTTATGCGTTGCTTACCTTCGGCTTACCTTCGGCTTACCTTCGGCTTACCTTCGGCTTACCTTCGGCTTACCTTCGGCTTACCTTCGGCTTACCTAGGGTACTGACTCGGTGCGGCTACTCGGTGGCAGGAGCTATGGTCGCTAACTCATTCATCAATTGATTCCTTCTTTGATGGGCAAACTGTAGCATCAAATCGCAGTTGCCCAGGGTATAGCGGTTGAGAAAAGAAATTGTCTGCGCCGTCGAGTTTGCCATCATGGTCGCGAGGTTTGGCATTAATTGAGTCAGCTCATTATAGAGGGCAATTTCCTGTGCCCTTATTTCATTGCCAATGCCTGACACAGCGCTTTGTTGGTGGGCATAAGCCAAGGTGAACAAGGTGCGATATGCCCAGTAGGCGCCGTGCGCATCAAAGTTATTTGTCCCGCTATGATAGCTGGCGGGGAAAGACTGAACCGCCCCGAAGAAGGGTAGATACATGGCACACAGTGGAGTGCTAACGGCTTGCCAGATCACCCCCTGAAGCTCATGAGGTTGTTGCTTATCTAAAGTAATGATATGGCTTTCAGCGGTTTTGTCATAACCTATGGGGCGATTTGCTTTACCCTCAAGCTCGGTGCCCTCATAGGTGGCCGTTAACACGCTAATGACGTCGGGAACAGACACCAAGGCGTCGGGCTTGAGAAAGAGCGGATATTGTTGCTGCCGGGGTGGCTGAGCTAACGAAGGGGTGAGCTTAAGCTGAGCAAGCCAAATGCGATCGACATTATAAGGCTGGCCGGTTACACCGAAGGCCTTAGCAAAATTAAAATGATGTTTATCCGCATCCGGTAATAATTGGTGTTGGCAAACAAACTCGTATAACCCAGGTGAGTGCAGAACCTCGGGAGAGTCCAGGTCGATATCATGAATGCGCATGGCATTGGCTACAACCAGATAGCTGTCTGCCGGCACTTTGACGGCAAGCCAATGGTGGCAGGAGCCATTTTCAAAATACCAAATCTCATTGACGTCGGCGATGGTGACACCATTTACTTCTGCGCTGCCGTATTGCTCAATATATTGTCCCAGCAATTGAATTCCGTGCCGGGCAGACTCGGCCTGGGGTAAAATTAAGGTCGGAATAACGGCTTCGGTGATCCCACCTTGTTTAAGCAAGGGATCGGCCAGCGCCGCCTTGTCATTCATGGCCAGGGTGTTGGTGGCCGACATGGCGACATTTTTTTCATTGATGCCGCGCTCTTCATAGAGAAACTTTGCTGGCATTAGGTTGCTTGCTTCGTTATTGGCGTCAAAGTCTGGTGCCGCACTATAGCTAAATGCCTGTGTTGGTTTAGGTACTTTGAGTCCGTTACCCAGGTGCCACAGGCCATCGTCAATGACTTTCTCATTGGCATATTCCGGTTGCTGGCGATAAACAAAATACTTGTTCCAGATATCACGCTCGCAATCCTCGTTTCGGGAGACAATATTTTGTCCGTGTGTCGTTGCATTTGCAGCCACTATTACACTCGTACACATAATCAATCCTTAAAGAGAAAAGGAAGGTTGCCCTTCCTTTGTTGTGATTTACTCAGTGCTTATTAGGCACCACTGTGGCAATTTCAGATTTGACGTGAATCGGCGAAGTTAACAGGTAATTTTGCCCTTCATTGAGTTCCTGACCATGGAAGTTAAAGTTGAGATTGACGCCTTTTCTAAACAATAAGCAATGGGTTGAACCGCCAAAGTGGAACATGCCCAGTTCGTCACCTTTTTTAACGACTTGCTGCGGTTTCACCGTGACGTCACAGGTTGATACTTCGGCCATACCCACGGCCATAAAGGCCATTAAGCCAATGTCGGGGCTGTCGGCCTTGATATAAATAATGGCCCGGGTTGCCATCTCCGTGATGTAGCCCTGGGATTCATTGGGCCCCGCGGGATCTTCACCTATTGCAGGTGCCTCTGCGTAATAGCTGCCATCTACGAATTCCACCATTTCAATGACGCCATCGACGGGGCTATTCCAACGGTGGTATTGAGTGGCACTCAAAAATGCCTGGTATACGGTACCACCGGCAAATTCCGGGTAGTAATCAGCATTGTTATTGAGCATGTGTTGCAAGGAATAGGGCTGACCTTTAATCCAAAATGTATCTTGAAGCTGCACATTGGTTGCCCATTTGTAAGGTGCAGACTCGCAGGCATTGGCGATGACGTTGTTATCATCGGGCGCGGCGACTGGGCGCTGATCCGCTTTAAAGACACGGGTAAAGAAGTCATCCCAACAGGAAAAGCCATAGTGGGGCAGCGTTGGATCACACTCAAATGTCTTAATAAATTCCTCTCGCGAACCCGCCATTTTCGCCATGGCGGCATCGCTTAACCAACCCGTGGGGGAGCCATTCAAGACCGACACGGATTCACTGGATTTTAAAAAGTTGCCCCAGTCATTGAGGATCCGTTTGAAGTGCTTGTTCACCGTGGGATCCCGAAAGGCGCAGTAGCCACTTTCCGTTGCCATCACCCGATCAAGGATGGCGTTGATTGGAAATCCCACCAGACCTGTTTCGTTAAATTCTGGAGGCATGCTGAGCACGTAGTTACACATGGCCAGCATTTGCTGGTAATTTTCGACAATAGGCGCTGGCTCAGGGCCGCTGTCGCCACCATGTATTGGTGTGTTGTGGCGTTTAGGTTGTTCATTAAACATGCGCGTAAAGAGCATAAAGGCGCCGGCGTCACCTTCAATGTAGTCTTTAAAGGCTTGAATGCATGGCTGTAAAGGCAAGTCCGCCTGCTTGGTCTTGGCGGCTAACTGGCGCAGCCAATCATTTAAGGTTTCCTGGTCTTGCGGAAGCCATTCGCCAACTCGATACGGGGTGTGACTGGTATTCATACTAGTGTCCTCATCTATAAGGGTTAGGTTTAAGGGTGAGTTGGTTTAAGGCTGGCTAACCAGTTATCGACCACCTGTCTGGGTACGCCTCGGGTGCGACAATGCATGGCATCGGTACCCAGCCAGGGAAACTCAGGCTTACTGTCAATGCCAACAACCGTATGGCCAGGTAATGCAGCTCGATAGGCAGTTAAGGCCGCTTCATCGTATTTTTCGTATCCCTGCCCAGACAGAGGAACATATACAAAGTTATTTAATATCAGGCTATTCGTGTAGGCAGCCGTTGTCGCAGGCTCGTCGGCGTTAGGAATATACATGTTTTGGCAAAGTACACGATAGACCTGATACTCCTGTGCGAAGTTATCGGCAATGACATTAAGTTTTTCATTAATCTCGGTATTTTCAGATTGGGCAACCAGTACCTTATCCTCTGATAAAAACTTACCCCAACAATCTATGTGACCGATGTAGGTGCCTGTGGGGTCATCGAGCACGCGATAAGAGCTAATGCCCATAAATCGATTAAGTTGCTCAAGTATGTAGTGCATTCGCTTCTCTATGATCTCCGGCGCATTTCTATAGAGGTCCCCCTCATTGTGGGTGGGTAGTTCATTTTGCGTTGCTACCAGATAGGTGGAAGCTATGTTGCCCTTTCCATCAACCATGTAGTTACCGCCCACATCGAGTAAGCCTGAATAATAGAAATTATGCACCTTGATGGGCGTCAACTTGGTTGGCTCTTCTTTATGCCAGCGGGCCTTATTCCACTGACGAATGGGATTGTTGAGAAAATCTGAAAATTTGACGGCGCCGTAATCATCATTGGGTCTAAAGATCCCAAGGCCTTCCTTAGGTGAGACATTCTCCGCACCTTCAACTAACCCCACTTCGCCGCCGCCTAAGGTGGTATAGGTATGCTTGGCAATACCGTAATAACCGGAGTCCTTGTTGTGCACCCACCAAGGTCCAAAATCCCGTGTCCAGAAGGTATCTGTATCCCAGGGAACTAGATGTAGGTGCTCAGGGTTATAGGTTAAACCCAGTGCCGACGCCGTTTCGCTAAGATCTTGATCGATAATTTTTTTTTGGCTTACATCGCCACACATCACAAAAATATGGACGGGGTTTGAGGTGTCATTTTGCTGCATGCGGACAATCAACTCATTCGGAATACCGAATGAGCGCGGTCCAGAGGGCGGAAACTGAGGTTGGCTTGGTGCCACTGTGCCAGGGTAGGCGATGAGCACACCGCCCATAGGCGCAAACTCCGCAATGGCACTTACGCAGCTGGGGGTGTCGTTATGATAGACGGTATTGGGTAATTCTTTGACTAGTTGGCTGACTTCGGATGCCAGGGAAACAGGAACTAACGTAGGGCGTTTGTTGGGGGTAGTCATAAGTACTCTCCGTGTGATTTGTTTATAAAAAACTAGGTCGAAGCAAAGGCGCTTTTCGCCAACAAGGCGAATAACAAAGTCCCTTGAATTTGATCACGTTCGTACAGCACTTAAACCATAGCTATGGATTATCAAAACGCAATTTCAAATGTTAAAATTTAGTTAATTTTTTACCGGTGGTGAATGGGCAGCGCAGGATTATGTTGGATTTGGCATCAAGGTGCGGGCGCTGTCATTATGGGATGGCTGCACTCACAAGGTGGTAATGGGTAATCTCGGGTGGGCTGTTAATCTGTAAGCGACTGTAAGGTTTTTTGAGCTACAAACCAATGACTGGGTACTGGGGTAAGCGGTAAAGCAAAAGTCTTTGCTGGAGTCTGAAACCGCCAAGACGGCGGTTTCAGTGTTCATTGCCAGCTTATAACTTAGCGAAGGCGCGCTCGGCCGCCGCTATGGTTTGGGCGATGGCTTCGTCATCGTGTGCCTGGCACACAAAGCCCGCCTCAAACGCAGAAGGAGCAAGGTATACGCCTTCTTCAAGCATCAGGTGGAAGAAACGCTTAAAGCGCTCTAAGTCGCACTCGGTGGCTTGCTGGTAACTGGTTACCTTGTCGGCATCGGTGAAGAAGAAGCCATACATACCACCGGCATAGTTGGTAGTAAGTGGGATACCGGCTTTGTCTGCAGCGGCTTGGAAACCTTCACAGATGGCCTTGCTTTTCGCTTCCAGCTCTTCATGTAAACCTGGCTCGCTAAGAAGTTCAAGGGCTTTTAGACCTGCGGCCATAGCAATTGGGTTGCCAGACAGGGTACCGGCCTGATAAACCGGGCCTACCGGGGCAATGTAATCCATGATTTCTTTCTTACCACCGAAGGCACCCACCGGCATACCGCCGCCGATCACCTTACCTAAACAGGTTAGATCCGGAGTGATATTGTAATAAGCCTGGGCGCCACCTAGGGCGACGCGGAAACCTGTCATTACCTCATCGAAGATCAACACGCTCTTATATTCATCACAGATTGCACGTAGGCCTTCTAAGAAGCCCTCAACCGGCGGAATACAGTTCATGTTACCGGCAACCGGCTCGATGATGATACAGGCGATCTCTTCTGGGTACTTTTCAAAAATCGCTTTTACTTCATCCAGGTTGTTGAAAGACACGGTCAGCGTGTGCTTGGCGAAGTCTTCAGGAATACCCGGTGAGTTAGGCACACCTAAAGTCAGGGCGCCAGAGCCGGCTTTTACCAGCAGTGAGTCGGCATGACCGTGGTAACAGCCTTCAAATTTTAAAATCTTGTCGCGACCCGTGTACCCACGAGCCAGACGAATGGCGCTCATGGTGGCTTCGGTGCCCGAGTTTACCATGCGTACCGAGTCGATAGACGGTACCAGTTCTTTGACCTTTTCGGCCATATCGATTTCCGCTTCGGTAGGCGCGCCGTAGCTTAGGCCGCGCTCAACCGCTTCGTGCACGGCCTGCTTAATTTTCGGGTGGTTATGACCCAAAATCATAGGTCCCCAAGAACCCACGTAGTCTATGTATTTGTTACCGTCGGCATCAAAGGTGTAGGCACCTTCGGCATGGGTGATAAACAATGGGGTACCGCCAACGCCGTTGAAAGCACGGACTGGAGAGTTCACGCCACCAGGGATCGAGGCTTGGGCGCGGGTAAATAAATCTTGGCTTTTGCTCATGTTGCTTCCTATTAGGTTGGCAAATTAATCTTCACGTTTACGGCTGAACCAGGGCACAGTGGTCTCATGTTTCTCGACCAGGTTGTCAACGCCCAGGGTTAGCGCAAACAAGGCCATGCGGATCAGCACGCCATTTTGTACCTGACGGAAGATGGCCAGGTTGTCGTTGCTATTTAGGTCGTTATCCAGCTCATTGGCATCGCTGCGGCTATCGCGCGGCAATGGGTGCATCAATACCGAGCTTGGCTTACAGTGGGCGTTGTAAATCGCCTGGCTGATGCGGAAACCACCGCGGTATTTATTGGCTTCTTCCTGGCTGGGGAAACGCTCTTCCTGAATACGGGTCTGGTAAACGATATCGGCGGCCAGATTGCCTTCCATTTTATCCACCAGTTCGATTTGGTGACCGGCATTGGTCACGGTATCAAGAATGCTCTGCGGCATTTGCAGGCCATCCGGCGCCACCATGGTAAAGCGAACATCTTTGTAGTGGCACAGTAGCTTAGATAAGGAGTGTACGGTGCGACCGTATTTTAAATCACCCACCAGGGCGATGTGCATACCATCGACCTTTTGGCCAAAACGGCTTAGTTCGCGGTCTATGGTTAGAAGGTCAAGCAGGGCTTGAGTTGGGTGCTCATTAGGACCGTCACCACCGTTTAGAACGGGGACGCTACAGCCGGTAGCAAACTCGGCGACCGAGCCGGCATCCGGGTGGCGCATGGCCACCGCATCCGCATAGGCGGAAATAACCCGGGCAGTATCATACAAAGACTCGCCCTTGGCCAATGCCGAGCTCTGCATGCCGGTTGTTTCGCGCACTAAACCGCCAAGCAGATTGAATGCGGTGCCGAAGCTCACGCGAGTACGGGTACTGGGTTCAAAAAACAGGTTGGCAAGAATGGCGCCTTCGAGCACCTTAGTGCGTTTTTGTTTTTTGGCATAAGGTTCCATCCGTTTTGCGACTGCAAATATATGCTCGATACTGTCTCTATCGAGTTGATTTACAGAGAGAATGTGTTCACCTTGAAAGCGTAGCATGGAGGTCGTCCCAAACGTTAAAGTAAATAATTCGGTGTTCTACCAAGAGGCGAATTTGCAAGTGCGCCCCTGGCATTTAAACGCCACCGCGTTTGGCTGCGCACTATAGCAAATTTTTCGGTATTTTTAGAGTACTGGTTTCAATACCGCTAAAAAGATAATGGCCGCGAGGATAAGTACCGGGAATTCATTAAAAATGCGGTAAAAACGATCGCTGCGGGTGTTGCGATCATGTTTGAAATCGGCCAGTAATTTAAAGCAGTAGCCGTGGTAGGCATAGAGCACCAAGACCAGCGCCAGTTTATAGTGCAGCCACATGCTGGCGCGGAACCATTCGCGACCATATTCCACTATGGCCAGCACCCCGAACACCGCAGTCAAAATTGCAAAAGGAGTGACGAAAAACAGCAGACGGCGTTCCATGACTTTTAACATGGCGCTGCATGATTTTTCTTCGTTCAGAGCATGGTACACAAACAGCCGAGGCAGATAGAAAATACCGGCAAACCAGGCAACCATAAAAAACAGGTGCAGGGCTTTGTAAACTAACACTAAGGTCATGGGGTTTCCTTTTTATAATAGTGCGTTACGAATGGTGAGGATGTGGCGAATTTGATCCCAGCGTAAAATACCGACGATTTCTTTTTCATCGTGCATATCATACACATATACAGCACCACTGCGTTTATCTTTAAGAATATCAAAGGCATCGGCCAAGGTGGCCTGTGAGCTTACACCATCGAGTTCAACATAGAGAATATTGATGTTTTCTTCAGACATCAGGTTTAAATCGTATTCCGCAAGGCGGTAGCCGTTATCTTCGTCGTAGACGATAAGTGGCGTTTGCCCATCAAGGTGAGCGAGGGATTCCTTGATCTGCTCCTTGTCGGCGGAGTACAGCAGCTTAAAGTTTTCATTCATTTCCGCCATGATGCCGACCTTCTGCAGTGCTTCTTTGGCGGGAGAAACCTGATAGGTGAGCTCTTGGAAATCCAGCTGTTGCAAGAAAATGGAGCGATTGCCAAAGACCTGCAAGGCGGTGACATAGGCGGTCACTATCACCAGCATGGCGGGCACGATAATTTGCGGGCTGGAGGTCAGCTCCATCACAGCCGTTAACGCCGCCAAAGGAGCGTGTAAGGTGGCGGCCAGTAAGCCGGCCATGCCCAATACGCCATAGGTACCTGCCACATCTGTGCCCGGCGCCACAAGGTGGGCAAAGAAGGACATGAGTGTGCCCATCACCACGCCCAAGCCAATAACCGGGCCGATAATTCCGCCAGGGATCCCCAAACCGATAGCGAATAAGGTGGCCAGCAGTTTGGCTATTAATATGGTTAGCAGCAGCTGCACATTATCCGGGGAGGTCATGGCGATGGTAATGGCACTCATGCCTGAGCCCATAGCCTGGGGCACCAAATAGCCTATGCCACCGGCGATAACCCCGGCGATTAACAACCGTGGCAACATGGAGAGAGGTTTAAAGGTACGGATAATCAGCATCAGATTCTTATTAAAGGCATAGGCGACGGCACCCAAGGTCATGCCGCAGATCACCAGGTAAGGGTAATGCCAAAAACTCAAGGGGGTTACGCTAATCAATGCCAGTTCTGAGTCGGCACCAAAAACAAACTGAGTGGCCAGGGCACCGGTCACAGCCGCCAGCATAATGGGCACGAAGATATGCACCTTGTATTCACGAATGACCACCTCCATTACGAAGATCACCGCCGCCAGCGGCGTATTGAAGGAGGCTGCAATGCCGGCGGCCACGCCGCAACCGCTCAAGGTACGCATGGCGTTATAAGGCAGGTGTAATTGATTGGCGAGAATACTGGCACCTGTAGCGCCCATATGCACCGAGGGGCCCTCACGGCCCACGGAAAAGCCGCTGATCAGCGCCAGGGCGCCACCAAAAAATTGGTTCACCGTGTTGTAAAACGGCATTTGCCCATAGTGCATCTTCATACGGTGAATAACGAAAGGGATCCCCAGGCGATAATGCTTAAAGCCGGTCAGATAGGCAAAAAAAGCAATAACGCAGGCGGCGCCTACCGGGAGTAAAAAGCGTTGCAGTTCACTGAGGGTGGTAAAGTCGTCGAAATCATCGAGGAACAGGTTCTGCGCTATGATAATCGTCAGGCGAAACATGATGATCAGGCCCGCAGCGATAAGGCCGGCGGCAATACCTAATAAGCACAGTTGTGCCGATGTTTTTGGCCGGGCAAGGCGACGTCTCAGCGCCTCTAGATGCATACCAATTCCTCTGGGCTTTGATGGGGCTAGGGTTATTAACAGTAGTTTATCAAAGCTTATCTAATAAATCCTTGTTTAGTATCAGGGTTTGCGACTTTGTATTTTAGCCTTAGGGGCTAAAAACCAAGGCGGTGCAGCCAATACTTGATTAACTTAGTCGGGTATTAGATAATTTGCACAAATAGGTAGTGAGAGAGACGGTATGTCCGAGCAAGTTCCAATTAAATTCAGTGATGCCGCAGCAGCGCGCGTTAAGCAGTTGATCGAAGAGGAGGAAAACCCTTCGCTAATGCTGCGTGTTTATGTCACCGGCGGCGGATGTTCTGGTTTCCAATATGGTTTTACTTTTGCCGAGGAAGCCAACCCGGGCGATATGCAAATTGTGAAAAATGGTGTGACCCTAGTGGTTGACCCTATGAGCTTGCAATACCTGGTTGATGGTGAAGTGGATTATACCGAAGGTTTGGAAGGCTCGCGCTTTTTCGTTAGCAACCCCAATGCCACGACCACCTGTGGCTGTGGTGCCAGCTTTAGCGTTTAACCACGCAATTAAGATAAATTTGAAAAAAGCCGCTTATGCGGCTTTTTTATTTTTGATGTCTATAAATCGCTGTTCGTTATGTACACCATCAAGGTGAAAAAGCCCAAGACGAACAATGAGAATATAATTATATAAAAGAACCCCTTACGGCCCTGTTTTAGGGGAATATTGTTGGCATTGAGAAACAGCCACCAAGCGGCGCAGAGAATCACGGGCAACAAAAACAGCAAACGAAACATCTTTTCCCCAAAAATGACGATTTAACTCAATCTTAGCGCAAAATTCCTACCCTCTAAAGAAAAATTAAAGACTTAGCGCAGGCCTGATAAATTAGAGCTATCTATCTAATTTATCAGTAGTATTTTATTGAATAAGGTATGCAAACTATTTCGCGCCGAAATTAGGTAAACTTTTGTACATACGCTATACCTAAAATGGGACATGTGCTTTAATACTGGCTGAATGAGACGGGCAAATTTCATTCGCTAATAATTATAGAAACTTTAATTCATCTAGTAGGAGATGTAATTATGATGGGTAAAACCGTTTCTTCCGAGGAAAATGGAAGACTAACCAAGTGGCTGAAAGATAAACGCCACGAGAAAGGCCATACCATGCGCAGCTTGGCACAAGTTCTGGGTACGCCGCATTCATTCATAGGTAAAATTGAAAATCAGGAACGTCGCTTGGACGTGATTGAATTTATGCGTTATTGCGAAGCACTGGATGTGGATCCTTATGAAGGGTTAGCGCTACTCAAATAAGCATTGACAGCCTATTTTCTGGAGCCCAGGAAGGGCTCTATAGTTTTATTCCTGCCCCTTGGCATTCCTTCCATTTTCATGAAACTGCCGCTCTAACTGATACAAGCGTTTACGTATCAAGAACAAAAACACCAAAGACGGTATTACCATCAGCGCCGTAAGAATAAAAAACATCGACCAATCGCCGTGCAACCAATCGTCGACTATGACACCACTGTACCCCGATAACAGGGTGCGTCCAAGATTGCCCAAAGAGGCAAGCAAGGCATAGTGGGTGGCGCTAAAGGCGCGGTCACAAAGCATGGAAATAAAGGCCACCATGGCCACCAAGGACCAGGCCTGGGTAAAGCCATCGAGAACAATGGCCATCGCGTAAAGTGAGAGTTTAGGGCCCGCGACGGCAATCCAGGAGAACATCAGGTTCGATGCAGCCATAGCTATGCCGCTGATAAATAAACCTTTTACTATTCCGAAGCGATTATTAAACACGCTGCCTAAAAAGGCAAAAATAATGGTGAGTACCGCGGTGCCGAGCTTGGAAAAGGTGGCGATATCTGAGTTGCTAAAACCCACTTCTTTATAAAAGACGATGGACATGCGTGCCAGGAAAGCCTCGCCAATTTTAAAGAGGAAGATAAAGGCCAGTAAGGCTAAGGCGGTTTTAACCCCGTTACGGGTAAAGAAACTGCGTAGCGGCTCGATAATGGTCACCCCAAGCCAGGCAATCACGATATTTAACCAACGTGGTAAAACGGTGGCGTGTTTACCGAGTTGCTGCTGATACTGTTGCTCTAATCGGGCGTGCACAAGCTCGCGATTCGACTCGGGCTCTTGGGCAAAGAATACATAGACGATCAAGAGCGCCACAATAACCGCCAAAGCCAAATACACATCCGGCCAATCCACCCCGGGAATATCCGCGGCATAAAAGGGCATGGCGCCGAGCAGAGCATAACCGGTCCACCATCCGCTGGTTGCCATGGCCGCCGCCGCCGACATTTTTTCACTTTCATTTTCGGCCAGTATATCAATACGGTAGGCATCAATGGCAATATCCTGGGTGGCAGAGGCGATGGCAATAATCAGTGCCAGCAGAGCTATAACAAATAGTTGCTCGCTGATATCGACAAACGCCATGCTCAGGGTGGCAGCAAACACAATGCAGAGACAGCATAAGATCCAACTGCGGCGTTGACCCAGCCAATCGGTGAGCAATGGAATGCGCACCCGGTCGACCAGAGGCGACCATAAAAAGTTAATGGAGTAGGCGCCAAACACCATGCCGAACAGGCCGATCATCGAGCGAGTGAGGCCTTCGTCTTTAAGCCAGGCGCTCATGACCGAGCCAATCAACACCCAGGGAAAGCCACTGCTGATACCAAAAATAAACACGGTGACCAGGCGTCGGTCGCGAAAATGTTGGGTGAAATCGCGTAAAGAGAGGGCTGTGTGGCTCATGTTTATTCTTATTATTAGCGAGAAGAAAAAGGGCGATTAGACTCGCCCTGATAGATTTAGTACGGCTGTGCCTCTAGCACCTTAATATCATAAATAATCACCGCTTGTTTGGGGACATAGGAGTAACCGATTTTCTCCTGAAAGTCGGTTTCAACACGCATGATTTTATCCAAGGTTTCAAAGCCTTCTACCACGGAACCGAATACCGAAAAACCCCAGTCGCTGCCCGGGTTAAGGTGGTCATTGTTATCCATGTTGAAGAAAAACTGGCGTGTGGCCGAGTGTGGTTTGCGGTCTTGATAGGCCATGGCAATGGTGTACATATCATTTTTAAGGCC
The DNA here is from genome assembly GCF_002964725.1 of Pseudoalteromonas sp. T1lg76. Lineage (NCBI taxonomy): Bacteria > Pseudomonadati > Pseudomonadota > Gammaproteobacteria > Alteromonadales > Pseudoalteromonadaceae > Pseudoalteromonas > Pseudoalteromonas sp. T1lg76. Next base: position 66,736 of record NZ_PQCE01000006.1, on the reverse strand, counting down.
GCTGCCGCTTTCGTTGAAAATGGGGTCATTTTCATGCAGGCCGTCATAGTCTTTGTCGTAGCCGCCGCCTTGGATCACAAAGTCGCGCTCGTTTTCTTCATCGCGCTCAACACGGTGAAACACCGAGCCCTTGTAGCTGCCATCTTGCACATAGGTAAGAAAGTTATTCACCGTCAGTGGTGCGCGTGAACGATCCAGCTCGACGGTGATTTTGCCTAGGCTGGTTGTGAACTCAACGCGGGGAAATAAATTGCTCTTTTGCACAAATTCACCCTGCACCGCCGCGTGCGCCAAGGGCGTTAGCAACAAACAGAAGGTAAAAAAGGCACTGATGAGGCGAGTGTTCATATCGCTCCCTTTTGCATGTAATTGTTAAGCTCAGGGTCGCTCATAATGCGTGCCACAAGCTGTTCGATAAGTTTATTTAGTTGCGCCTCAACCTTGGCCTGATCATAGCCAAAGGGACCGCGAAACTGGCTTTGGCCATTATACATTTTATTGAACTGACTACCATTGCGCTCGACAAACACCTGCAGAGCGATTTGCGCCTCGCTGTAGTGATCCACGGTATTTTGCATCACGGTGGCGTTTAAGGTGTGAATGGCTACCTGCATACGGGTGCCAGCCATGGCACTGATTTGGGCGCCGTTAGCTTCTAAGGCCTGGGTAAAAACCTTTTGCATCTTGTTATTTAAATCCGGGGTGGACATTAAATAACGATTTTCGCCCTGGGCAATGGAAATGGTTGGGGCCTTAGCTCTTTGGTCAATCACCTGTAACGACAAGCTTTGGTTATAGCTAGTAAACTGACCGCTTTGGTAGAAAGGGTCTAAGATGGCTTGTGCCGAGCGGTTGCTACATCCTGTAAGTGCCGTGCTCAAAGCGATAATAGCCAACAGTGAAAAACGGTTAAACATAATTATCCTATTACTTTTTTCGCGCTCAGCACGACAAACTTCTTGTTTGAGCCAAGGAGTTTGGAGCCGCCGAATAAGCGCTTTAGTTTTTCATGGTAATCAAGGTGTCGGTTGCCTACGATACGAAGCTCACCGCCGGGACGCAATACTTTTTTGGCGTCGTTAAACATCTGCCAAGCGATATGATCGGTCACTGCATTTTGCTGATGAAACGGTGGGTTACATAACACCAGGTCATAACCTTGGGCATTAAAACCACTTAGACAATCGTTATGGATAAACTCACAACGATGCAGTTCATGGGCAGGTTCTCTAGGATGGTTTGGCGCGCCGAGGCTACCGCCATGGCCGACTCATCGACAAAGGTTACTTGCGCCTCGGGGCATTTAATCAGGGTTTGCAGACCAATCACACCATTGCCACAACCGAGGTCGATAATGCGAATGGGCTTTTTCGACTGCGGCAGATAATTACTGAAAAAGCGTGCGCCTATATCCAAAGAGTCGCGGGAAAAGACATTGGCATGATTGACCAAGGTGAAGTCGCTGCCTTCTAGTTGCCAACTTTTTGGGAAGGGGCTTTGCTGCGCTTTATTGTGCATGGTGGCGGTGATAAGGCGTGCCTTCTTTTGCGCCAACGTGGTATTGGCCGGACCAATATAACGCTCCACCAGATTAATGGTTGAGGTATGAATGGCTTTGGTTTTGCCTGCCAGAACCACGGGGGTACCCGGCTTCAGACTTTGTGATAATTGCGCCAATTGATGCTGCATATAGCCGCTGTTTTTCGGTATTTTGCCGACCACTAGGTCATAATCGTCGGCAAGCGGTTCAAGGCTGGTCAGCGGCGTAAGTTGCTCGGTATTCAAGTTATTTTCTTTGAGATTATGCTGCCATGCTTGTATAGCAATGTACGAGTCGCTAACTGAATCTGAAGTTAATTGGTTAAAGGCGCAGGCCAGGGCGCCGAAGTCATCATTGAGGATCAGCAAGCGCTTGGCATCAGCATGATGCTCGTTAATATAGTCGACAAGGTATTCATCCGCCGCATCCCAGGCCTGCAGGCTGCGGTTTTTCTGTTGTAATGGCAAGCGATGTAAGTGGTAGGTATTACCACCTAGTTGAGCTGATGTTATCATGAGCACTTAGGTTTAACTGACAATGGCGCTAGTTTATCACGATGCGTGCCAACACCCACACCCAAAACAACGACCAATTGCCTGCGAGCTTACCGGCGAGCTTGCCAGCAGGCATGTTTAGCTATCAGCCTCATGCCCTTGATGAGGTTAAGGCACAGCGATTGTTTGCCCATTTACGTGATACCTTGCCCTGGCAGCAACCCAGTATTTTGGTCTATGGCAAGTGGCACGCTATCCCGCGCTTGCAGCTTTATATGGGCGATGCCGACAGTGCCTATGAATATTCCCAGCAGCGTTTTGAGCCCGCACCTTGGGTACCTGAGCTCGACGCCATGCGCCAGCGTCTCAACGGTGCCTTGGGCTGTCACTTTAATGCAGTCTTGATTAATTACTATCGCCATGGCCTGGATTGTATGGGTTGGCACAGTGACGATGAACCCGAATTAGGATCAGAGCCTGTAATCGCCTCAATATCTTTAGGAGCGCTGCGCAAGTTTAAATTACGCCATAAAGCCAGTGGTGAGGTAACTGACTTGGCCTTGACCAATGGCAGTCTGCTTATTATGAAGGGGCAAAGCCAGCACTGCTACGCTCATAGCCTGCCTAAGCAACGCAAGGTGACGCAGGGGCGTATCAATTTAACCTTTCGCCACATTGATTCGTCTTTGCTATAGTAGCCTCACCTAAGTATTTGGCAGGCACTCTATTTATGTCTATGCAAACGCGTATTGAGGAAAAACTCAGCGCCGCCATTCCCTGCAAACATCTGCGGGTTGAAAATGAAAGCCATATGCATGCCCGTGGCAGCGAGTCCCATTTTAAGGTGGTGGTGGTCAGTGAGCAATTTACCGGTCAGCGGCTGCTGCAACGTCATCGCGCTATAAACGATATTTTGGCACAGGAGCTGCGTGAGCATATTCATGCGCTGGCTATCCATGCCTATACCCCCGAAGAGTTCAGCGAAAAGCAAGGGCAAGCCCCTGAGTCGCCGAGCTGTTTAGGCGGTTCTAAATTTGATAACTAAACACCCGGCGCGAGTCATCAGACCTGTGTAGTGAAGAATAGTCGCTACACTAGCGCTAATTTTTCGGCAAGATATGGAATTTTATCATGGTCATTAAGCCTAAAATCCGTGGATTTATATGCACTAACGCACACCCAGCAGGCTGTGCGGCACATGTACAACAACAAATAGAATATGTAAAAAGCCAAGGTGACTTGGGCCAGGGTCCAAAAAACGTTTTGGTCATTGGTTCATCAACAGGTTACGGCCTAGCATCTCGTATCGTATCGGCATTTGGCCATGGCGCTAAAACGCTGGGCGTGTTCTTTGAAAAAGAAGGCACAGAGAAGAAAACCGCCTCAGCAGGTTGGTATAACACTGCGGCCTTTCAACAGGCTGCCGACGAAGCTGGCATCTGGGCTAAGAACATCAATGGCGATGCGTTTTCTGATGAAATTAAGGCGCAAGCCATCGACACCATTAAGAGTGAACTAGGTAAAGTAGACCTGGTTATTTACTCTTTGGCGTCACCGCGTCGTACCGACCCGAAAACAGGTGAAACTTACTCGTCAACGCTTAAGCCTATCGGTGAAAGCGTAACCACTAAAAACCTTAACACTTCAAAGCGTGTTATCGACGAAGTGAGCGTTGAAGCGGCCAGCGAAGAAGAAATTGCCAACACAGTTAAAGTGATGGGTGGTGAAGACTGGCAGCTGTGGATCGATGCTCTTAATGAAGCAGGCGTATTGGCGGACAACTTCAAAACTACTGCTTACACCTATATTGGTAAAGAGCTGACCTGGCCTATCTATGGTCACGCGACTATTGGTAAAGCCAAAGAAGACCTGGACCGTGCGGCACAAGAGATCAAAGCATCGACTGCTGCGTTATCTGGCGAAGCCTATGTAAGCTCACTGAATGCAGTAGTGACGCAGGCAAGCTCGGCTATTCCAATTATGCCTCTGTACATTTCAGCACTATTCAAAGTGATGAAAGCAGACGGTACCTATGAAGGCACCATAGAGCAAATTACCGCGCTATTCAAAGAGAACCTGTACGGTGAAACACCACGCTTTGATGACGGTGGTCACCTGTTCCAGAACTACAAAGAGCTTGAAGACGATGTGCAGCAGCGCATTCAGACTATTTGGGATACGGTTGATACCGATACCATAGACGAGCTGACCGACTACGTGGGTTACCACAAAGAGTTCTTACATCTATTCGGCTTTGATTTAGCCGGCGTTGACTATGACGCGGATGTGAACCCGGATGTGGCCATCAACAACCTGCTGTAATTGGGTTGTATCTGCTAAAAAAGCCAGTCTTAAGACTGGCTTTTTTGTATCTGGGTAACGGTGTTATGTGATTAATTAGCAATTAGTCACAATTGAACACGCGGAATTAAGACTTTGGTCTATATTGAAGTTTATTCATTCGAGAACGCCGCTGATCCTTGGATAATTTTTACTTTTTAACTCGCATAGTCGCCGTGAATGATGTTAAAATTCGGCAGATGTGTGACAAGTTCGCTGCGTTGCTTGAAACACTGGCTGACATAGGTGCTCTTTTATACCGTTTGTATTACTGATGTAGGTTGATAATTACTCATTTTGATGTTTTTAAAACGTCGTTAGGGGGAGTTGGCCTTACATTTACAACGCGGTTTGGTACCAGTCGGTCGATGCTAAGCGGCGCGGTTGGTGAGATTTTAAGTTTCTTTCCTTTAATGTAATGCAAGTGCGTATGATCAACATAAAAAAAGGTCTGGATCTACCGATAGAGGGCGCACCTCAGCAAGTTATTCATGACGGTCAACCCGTTAAACGAGTAGCTGTGCTAGGTGAAGAATACATCGGCATGCGTCCAACCATGCGAGTTCGTGTGGATGACCAAGTCAAAAAAGGCCAAGTTCTTTTTGAAGATAAAAAGAATCCTGGCGTAATCTACACTGCACCGGCTGCCGGCGTAGTAAAAGAAATCAACCGTGGTGCAAAACGTGTACTGCAATCAGTTGTTATTGAAGTTAATGGCACTGAGCAAGAAACGTTTGCCAAATTCGACCAAAGCCAACTAGCAAGCCTAGATCGCGACACAGTTGTCGATCAACTTGTTAAGTCTGGTCAATGGACCGCACTACGTACTCGTCCTTTCAGCAAAGTTCCTGCGGTAGATGCTAAGCCTAGCTCAGTATTCGTAACTGCTATGGACACCAATCCGCTAGCCGCTGATCCAGTGGTTGTGATTGCCGAAAATGCTGATGCTTTCGAAGCCGGTCTGGCCGTGGTTTCACGCCTTACCGAAGGTAAAGTGTACGTATGTAAGAAAGCGGGCGCGCAAGTACCTAGCTCATCAGTTGCTTCTGTTGAAGTACATGAGTTTGGTGGCAAGCACCCAGCCGGTCTTGTTGGTACTCACATCCATCACCTAGATCCAGTATCTGCATCTAAGCAGGTTTGGCACCTAGGCTACCAGGACGTGATTGCTTTCGGTCAGCTTTTCCTAACTGGCGAAATTTACACAGATCGTGTGATTTCTTTAGCCGGTCCTCGCGTTAAAAACCCGCGCCTAGTTAAGACCCACATGGGTGCTGCACTAGACGATTTAGTTGCGGGCGAACTAGAAGACGGTGACAACCGTGTGATTTCTGGTTCTGTACTTTCTGGTACTAACGCCACTGGTCCACACGCCTTCCTAGGTCGCTACCACACGCAAGTGTCGGTACTGCTTGAAGGTCGTGAGAAGGAACTATTTGGTTGGATTGCACCAGGTAGCAACAAGTTCTCTGTAACACGCACCTTCCTTGGTCACCTTGCACCAAGTCGTCTATTCAATATGACTACCTCTACAGGTGGTTCTAAGCGTGCCATGGTACCAATCGGTAACTATGAGCGTGTAATGCCGCTAGATATTTTGCCTACGCTACTGCTACGTGACCTGATTGCACGTGACTTAGACAGCGCAATTACCCTAGGCGCATTGGAGCTAGACGAAGAAGATTTAGCATTGTGTACCTTCGTTTGTCCTGGTAAATACGAGTACGGTTCAATCCTTCGTGAGTGCCTGACAACCATCGAGAAGGAAGGTTAAGATGGGCTTGAAGAAATTTTTAGAAGACATCGAACCGCATTTTGAACCTGGCGGTAAACACGAAAAATGGTATGCCCTGTATGAAGCAGCTGCGACTATTTTCTACACACCAGGCCATGTAAACAAAGGCGGTACTCACGTTCGCGATAACATCGACCTAAAACGTATTATGATTTTAGTGTGGATGGCAACGTTCCCAGCCATGTTCTTTGGCATGTTCAACATTGGTCACCAAGCGGCTGACGCAATCGCGAACGGCTTTGCACTTGGCGATTCATGGCAAGTAGCTTTATTCCAACTGTTCGGTGGTGAACTAACCGCTGATTCGGGTTGGGGTGCGAAGATGTTCTACGGTGCCTGTTTCTTCCTACCTATCTACGCAGTCACTTTTGCTGTGGGTGGTTTCTGGGAAGTACTATTTGCATCGGTTCGTAAGCACGAAGTAAACGAAGGTTTCTTCGTAACCTCTGTGCTGTTCGCGCTAATCCTGCCGGCGACTATTCCACTTTGGCAAGTAGCCCTAGGTATTACCTTCGGTGTTGTTATTGCCAAAGAGGTATTCGGTGGTACTGGTCGTAACTTCCTAAACCCGGCACTAGCGGGTCGTGCTTTCCTATTCTTCGCATACCCTGCGCAGATTTCAGGTGACACGGTATGGACAGCGGTTGACGGTTTCTCTGGTGCAACTTACCTAGGCCAAGCGGCTACAGGTGCATTGGATTACGCCAACATGGAACTTTGGTGGAATGCTTTCTACGGCTTCATTCAAGGTTCTGTAGGTGAGACCTCGACGCTAGCGCTTGCTATCGGTGGTTTATTCCTTATTTATGTGCGTATTGCTTCGTGGCGCATCGTACTAGGTACTTTCCTAGGTATGGTGGTTACATCAATGTTACTTAACTTCATCGGTTCTGAAACTAACGCAGCATTTGCTATGCCTTGGCATTGGCACCTAGTGCTGGGTGGCTTCGCCTTCGGTATGTTCTTTATGGCAACCGACCCGGTTTCAGCGTCATTCACCGATAAAGGTAAGTGGGCTTACGGTGCGTTAATTGGTTTCATGGTGGTAATGATCCGCGTAGTGAACCCTGCGTACCCAGAAGGCATGATGCTAGCAATCCTATTTGCTAACTTATTCGCGCCGCTATTCGACCACTTCGTAGCGCAGTCAAACATCAAGAGGAGATTGGCACGTGGCTAGTAAAAACGAATCAATCGGTAAAACGCTTGGTGTAGTAGTGTCACTATGTTTGGTGTGTGCGGTTATCGTATCGTTTGCATCAGTACAATTACGTCCACTACAGCAAGAAAACAAGCTTAAAGATATTCAAAGCAATATCCTGGCTGCAGCTGGTTTTGAAGGCGTTACAAACGTTCAATCTACGTTTGATGCAAACATCGAAACCCTAGTTGTTAATGTTGAAAGCGGCCAACAAGTGCAGTTTGACAATGAAGACGCTCGTAGCGCTTGGATTAAAGCGTACGATTTTGAGAAAAGTAAGTTCGATGCGGCAATGAGCATCAAGCTAACTAAAGCTCAAGATAAAGCGGGTATTCAACGTCGTACTACTGAAGCGCCGGTATACATTAGCCGCGCCGACGACGGCTCAGTAAACTCTATCATTCTACCTATCCAGGGCTACGGTCTTTGGGGTGTAATGTATGGTTTCCTAGCGCTAGAAAACGACGGTGAAACTGTTAAAAACCTTATCTTCTACAAGCACAATGAAACTCCAGGCCTGGGTGGCGAAATCCAAAACCCAACTTGGACGGCTCAGTGGCAAGAAAAAGAGCTTCCTATTGACCTAGTGAAAAGTGGTGCCAAGAATGCTCACCAAGTTGATGGTCTATCTGGTGCAACACTGACGTCTAACGGTGTTGATAACACGGTTGACTACTGGACTGGCGATCATGGCTTTGGTCCTTTCCTTGCGAAAGTACGTGAAGGAGCGTTGAAATAATGGCTGATACTAAAGAAATGAAGTCGGTTCTATTTGGACCTGTCTTCGCCAATAACCCAATCGCCCTGCAAGTACTAGGTATTTGTTCTGCGCTGGCGGTTACTTCAAGCTTGAAAAATGCCTTGATCATGTCAATCGCATTGACCTTGGTAACAGCCTTCTCAAGCTTGTTTATCTCGATGATCCGTAACCAGATCCCATCAAGCGTTCGTATTATCGTACAGATGACGATTATCGCTTCATTGGTAATCGTGGTTGACCAGGTGCTACAGGCCTTCTCTTATGCAACTGCAAAAGAGCTATCGGTATTCGTTGGTCTAATCATTACCAACTGTATCGTAATGGGTCGTGCCGAAGCATACGCAATGAAGTCACCGCCTTTGATGTCATTCCTAGACGGTATTGGTAACGGTCTTGGCTACTCGGTAGTGCTACTGACTGTTGGTTTCATTCGTGAGCTATTCGGTAAAGGTTCACTATTCGATGTGGAAATCATTCCACTGGTGCAAAACGGTGGCTGGTACCAGCCTATGGGTCTATTGATCCTTCCACCAAGTGCATTCTTCATCATCGGTCTATTCATCTGGGTACTTCGTACCTATAAGAAAGACCAAGTAGAAGCGAAATAAGGGGCGAGTTGTGGAACAGTATCTTAACTTATTTGTTAAAGCGGTTTTCATTGAAAACCTTGCGCTTGCCTTCTTCTTGGGTATGTGTACTTTCCTAGCTGTATCTAAGAAAGTAAAAACGTCACTAGGCCTAGGTATTGCGGTTATCTTCGTACTAGGTATTGCGGTACCGGTAAACCAAGTGGTTTATCACGCGGTATTGGCACCAGGCGCACTTGAGTGGTTGGGTTTCCCAGAAGCTGACTTAAGCTTCCTACGCTTCCTAACCTTCATCGGTGTTATTGCTGCCCTAGTACAAATTCTAGAGATGGCTCTGGATAAGTTCTTCCCGCCGCTATACAACGCGCTGGGCATCTTCCTACCATTGATCACGGTAAACTGTGCGATTTTCGGTGCGGTATCCTTCATGGTAGAGCGTAACTACAACTTCGGTGAGTCAGTGGTTTTCGGCCTAGGCTCAGGTGTGGGTTGGGCACTGGCAATCACTTTGCTTGCTGGTATCCGTGAGAAGATGAAGTATTCAGACGTGCCAGACGGTCTGCGTGGTCTAGGTATTACCTTTATCACCGTAGGTCTTATGGGTCTTGGCTTTATGTCATTCTCTGGTATTTCACTATAAGGTAGCGAGGAGAAATCATGCTTGAGGTATATTTAGGCGTAGGTGTATTCGTCGCTATCGTGGTTATCTTGGTTTTAGTTATTATTGCAGCTAAATCTAAGCTAGTACCCACAGGTGACGTCACCATTGGGATCAATGGCGATCCTGAGAAAGCAATTAAAACTTCACCGGGTAGCAAGCTACTTGGTGCACTAGCAGATGCCGGTATTTTCGTATCGTCTGCTTGTGGTGGCGGTGGCTCATGTGGCCAGTGTCGCGTAGATGTGAAATCGGGTGGTGGTGATATCCTACCGACCGAGCTTGACCACATCTCTAAAGGTGAAGCCCGTCATGGCTGTCGTCTAGCGTGTCAGGTTGCCGTTAAAGGCGACATGGAAATTGAACTTGAAGAGTCAATCTTCGGTATCAAGAAGTGGGAATGTTCTGTTATCTCTAACGATAACAAGGCAACCTTCATTAAAGAACTGAAACTAGCTATCCCTGAAGGTGAGGTTGTACCTTTCCGTGCCGGTGGTTACATTCAGATCGAAGCGCCTGCTCACCATGTTAAATACGCTGACTTCGATATTCCTGAAGAATATCGTGCAGACTGGGATCGTTTTGGCTTCTTCAAACTAGAGTCAAAAGTTGACGAAGAAACAATCCGTGCGTACTCAATGGCTAACTACCCAGAAGAGTTCGGCATCATCATGCTTAACGTACGTATTGCGACTCCGCCGCCAAACAACCTAAGCCTACCTTGCGGTAAGATGTCTTCATACATCTGGTCGCTTAAAGCAGGTGACAAGGTAACTATTTCTGGTCCATTCGGTGAATTCTTCGCCAAAGACACAGACGCAGAAATGGTATTCGTAGGTGGTGGTGCAGGTATGGCACCTATGCGTTCACACATTTTCGACCAGCTTAAGCGTCTTAACTCTAAGCGTAAGATGAGCTTCTGGTACGGTGCACGTTCTAAGCGCGAAATGTTCTATGTAGAAGATTTCGACGGCCTAGCTGCTGAAAACGATAACTTCGTATGGCACGTAGCCCTTTCAGATCCTCAACCAGAGGACAACTGGGAAGGTTACACTGGCTTTATCCACAACGTATTGTATGACAACTATCTGAAGGACCACGACGCGCCTGAAGATTGTGAGTTCTACATGTGTGGACCACCTATGATGAACGCGGCCGTTATCAACATGCTTAAAGATTTAGGTGTTGAAGACGAGAACATCCTACTGGATGACTTCGGCGGCTAATTTAACGATGTATATTCGTTAACATTAGGTATAAGGGCTTCCTAGCTAAGGTTAGGGAGCCTTTTCTTTTTTCTCACGCGAGTATTACAGATGAAACCTATTCTACGTGTCACGGCCTTAGTGATTTTCGCCCTTACCTTTGGCCTACTTAGCGGTTGTGATAAGGCCGGTGAGCCCGAGCAGCAAGAGTTACTGCTGCATGGTAAAACCATGGGCACTACCTATAACATCAAGCTGTATGCCACCGGCGAGCATTTGGCATCGCTGAATCTACATGGCGACATAGAGCAGGCCTTAAAAGCCGTGAATCAGTCCATGTCGACCTATATACCCGACTCGGAAATCAACCAGTTTAACCGCTTGAGCGCGGGAGAGGTGATGGCCATCAGTGCGGACTTTCGCACCGTGACGGCGGAGTCTATCCGTTTGGGCTTCTCCACCAAGACCCTGGATGTGACCATGGGCCCGCTGATTGATCTCTGGGGCTTTGGCCCGGATAAGCGCCCGACGCAGCGACCTACGCAGGCTGAGCTTGATGCCATGGTCGCCAATATCGGCGTTGATAAGCTGACCCTGAACGAGCAGGGCTTAGCTAAGTCGGTAGACGGTTTGGAGCTGAGCTTTTCGGCGACCGCCAAAGGTTTCGGTATAGATAAGGTGGCAGACTTACTTGAGCGCCAAGGCATAGCCAACTATATGGTTGAGATTGGCGGCGAGATGCGTATTGCCGGGCACAAACCGGGGAACAAGCCTTGGGTGATTGCCATTGAGCAACCGGATGCACCAAAGGGTGAGCGTAAAATCCATCGTACCTTAGAGCCGGGCTCTATGGGCGTGGCGACCTCAGGTGATTATCGTATCTTCTATGAGATGGACGGCGAGGTATACACGCACTTGATTGACCCGCAAACCGGTATGCCGATTAAGCACGACCTGGTGTCTGTGACCGTGTTACACCCCAGTGCCATGACCGCCGACGGCCTGGCTACGGCGCTAACGGTAATGGGTACGGAGCGAGCTAAAGCCTATGCCGAGGCCAATAACCTACCCGTGTATTTGATCAGCAAAACATCGGAAGGCTTAAAAACCTATTCAAGTCCGGCGTTTAAGCCATATTTGTAGTCAGGTTAAAGCGGGCGTATAATAACGCCCGTGGCTGACTCAGCCGTTGATTGTCATTTTTAAGGGGCACAGACAATGCAGCTATTTCTTCTTACCTTTGGTCTGCTTTTGATTATTATCGCGGCGATGGCGGTAGGTGTTATCGTTCAACGCAAATCAATGGCCAGCAGCTGTGGTGGCCTGGGCTCTGTAGGCATAGAAAAAGCCTGTGACTGCGACGACCCGTGCGACAAGCGTAAAAAGCGCATGGCCAAAGAGCAAGCCTGGAAAGAGAATCAGATTCTTTAATGCCGATAAAAAAACCGCTTAAGTAAGCGGTTTTTTTGTGTCCGATGTTTAGCCAAGAATAATATGCGGCACAAAGCGCGAGGTGTCCTTGGTGATGGGGCCATTATCCTCACGAATAGTCAGGCCACAGCTTTTATGACCTACGACCCAGGAGCCTATCAAGGTGTGGTTGCCGGCAAATACGGGCAGAGGCGCTAAGGCCTGGGTAATAAAGCCCTCACCGCCGTAGCTGCCGCCTTGATGAACCCGGCCCTTGCTGGGGTGTACCCAGGTGATGTTTTCTCCCTCACGGCTAAATAAGGGTTTGCTGACATAGCCTCGTTCGAGCCCTTCGCCTTCTTCCCCGGCAAAATAGCTGGGTAGTAAATTGGGATGCCCGGGGAACATTTGCCAAAGCAGCGGTAAAATAGCCTTATTCGAGAGCACTGCCTTCCACGGCGGCTCCACAAACAGGGTATCCGTGCTTAACAGCTGTGGCGCGAATTCATCAAAAAACAGCTCTTCCCAGGGGTAAAGTTTAAATAACTGGGAGATTGGCGTGTCATCAAGGTCGGTAAGCTGGCCCTTGGCGTCTATGCCTATGTCCTCAATGGCCATTCTTATGGTCGGCATACCCCCCTGATAGGCGCAGTCTTGCAAATAGGCGACCGTGCCCTTGTCTTCCAGCGAATCGCGGCTGTGAACAAGGTGGATGGCATCCTGGTTGCTGAAGTGGTTAAAGCGGCTGATCAAGGCTTCTTGTATGCTGTTGAATTGATCGGCACGCCTTGGCAGTACGCCCCTGTCTACCTGTTGCTCCAGCCATAGCCATTGGAAAAAACCCGCCTCGTAGATGGAGGTGGGGGTGTCGGCATTGTATTCCAGCAGTTTAGCCGGGCCTGTGCCCTGATAACTAAAGTCCATGCGCCCATACAGGCTGGGCTCTTTGTTATGCCAACTGGTGGCGACAAAATCCCAAAAGCGCTCGGGCAGGGCAAACTTCTTTAGCCAGTATTCGTCCCGAACCACCTTATCGACCAATTCCAGGCACATCTGCTCGAGCTCGTTGGTCGGGTCTTCCAGGTCGTTTTCAATTTGCTTCAGGGTAAATTGATAATAGGCGCTCTCGTCCCAATACTTTTCGCCATCTATATTGCAGAACTCGAAGCCGAAGTAATCGGCCTGAGCGGCCAAGTCTGACCGCTCAGTGATGGGTTGGCGAAACATCTAACTACCAAAGCTGCTGCGAGATGCGGCGCGACGACCAAAACCACCGCGTGAACTGGTGACGGTTTTAGGCTTGCTTGAGTAGTGGATTTGCGATTTCTTCACCATGGTGGTGCCGCGGTTATTCACCGAGCCGATATAGCCATTGTTGGCATTACGGAAACTGAAAAAGTCATCTCGGGAGCGATACAGGGGCTTGGCGCCCGAGTAGTAGCTACCGCCCAGATAGGCGTACTTTTTACGCTTTTTCTTTTTCATCAGGTCGAGGCCTTCATCGACCGCCTCGGCCACCGCGGCTATCATAAAGCCGGCCATAATGGGGCGCCAGATACTGCCTTCCTGTTCGCACTGGTCAAAGCCAAAGTCATTTTCACACAGGCCTTCGTTGACATACTTAGGCGCTTCCATGGCGTGGTTGGCCAGGGCTTCCTGGTACTGCGCCTGGCACACGTCCTGCTCGACACCAAAGCTCATACAGTCTTCGGTATCGTTAAAGAGCAGAGCCGACTCGTCCGGATCGCCACAACCGCTAAGCCCTGCGGTGGCACCCAGCATCAGGGTCAGTTTTAATTTACTCGTCCTTTTCATAATCACCGCTCCTTAGTAGGTAATACAAGCGGCGTTAAGAATTCCGGTCGCCAGCGAGGCGATACCTAAAAAGGCTCCGGCGCTCATATGGCCGTTGGCAATTTTTTCAGACAATTTAGGCATATACAGGCGTACTAAGAAAAAGGTAATAAGCTGCATAACACCGGCAATGACACCCCAGATGGCGAAGTCAATAATGGATACCGAGTTCACCGCGGCACTGGCAACCGGCAGGGTAAAGCCAATAAAGGCACCGCTAAAGGCGGTTGCGGCGGCGGCATTGTTTTCCTTCATCAAAGTCCACTCACAGTGGGGGGTGACTAGGGTGTATAAAAACAAAAATGCCAAAACCAACAGGTAGCCAAGGCCAAAATACATCAAAAAGGGAATAAACCCTTGCATGGATTCCATGATCATAATTGCTGCTCTCACTGAGTCTATTTTATTGTTGTTCCACCGAGGCCGGCTGTACCAGCTCTCGGTGCAATAGCTTATCATCCCCGACATTAAGTTCAATAAGACGTTTTAAATGCGTGGCGCTATCTAAGTCAATGAGGATGCAGCGTAAACCAATATGCGGCTGTTCGATATCGGTGTCGGCTAGGGTAAAGCTCAGTTGCAGTTCTGCCCCTAGGCTGGGGTGGAAGTTCTCTGGGTGGCTGATCAGGGCACCTGTAAGTGAGAGGTCGAGTAACTGGCTGGGGTAGAGATGTTGATGGTCGGTGACTAGAGTGGGGCGTTGAAACAGTACCCGGGTAAAGTGGCGACGCTCGTGCATAAACACTCCTAAAAAGCAGGGTATTTAGTCAGTGTAGTTGGCGACGGGCAATTTTGTCTATGAACAGGGGATACAAAAAAGCCCCATTGCTGGGGCTTTTGCAATTGGTTAATTAACCAATTTTCTTATATTTAATACGCTTAGGTTGTGCGGCATCGGCGCCCAGCGTTTTCTTCAACCAGGCTTCGTACTCTGTGTAGTTACCATCGAAGAAGTTGATCTGACCTTCGTCACGGTAATCCAGAATATGCGTAGCGATACGGTCAAGGAACCAACGATCGTGCGAAATAACCATCACACAGCCCGGGAATTCTAGAATCGCATTCTCCAAGGCGCGCAGAGTTTCTACGTCCAGGTCGTTGGTAGGCTCATCCAGTAGCAAGACGTTGCCGCCCGCTTTAAGCAGCTTGGCAAGGTGTAAACGGTTACGCTCACCACCTGATAGGTCTTTTACAAACTTCTGCTGGTCATTGCCTTTAAAGTTAAAGCGACCCACGTAGGCACGGCTTGGGAATTCGAAGTTACCCACTTTTAGCACGTCCTGACCGTCAGCGATTTCTTCAAATACGGTTTTGCTATCGTCCATATTGCCACGGAACTGATCCACTGTGGCCAGCTCTACGGTTTCACCAATAGTGATTTCACCGCTATCCGGCTGCTCATCGCCGCTTAGCATCTTAAACAGGGTTGATTTACCGGCACCGTTAGCACCGATAATGCCGACGATGGCACCCTTAGGCACGGTGAATTCCAGGTTGTCGATCAACTGACGATCGCCAAAGCTCTTGTTCAGACCTTTAACCTCGATTACCTGATCGCCCAGGCGTGGACCCGGTGGAATAAACAGTTCATTGGTTTCGTTACGCTTTTGGTAATCGCTTTGCTGTAGCTCGGCGAACTGGGCCATACGCGCTTTAGACTTGGCTTGGCGACCTTTAGGGTTTGAACGCACCCACTCAAGCTCTTGGGCAATTGATTTCTGGCGTGCTTTTTCCGCTTTTTGCTCTTGCTTCAAACGGGCATCTTTTTGCTCTAGCCAAGATGAGTAGTTGCCTTCCCATGGAATACCTTCACCACGGTCAAGCTCAAGGATCCAACCGGCAACGTTATCAAGGAAGTAACGGTCGTGGGTTACCGCCACTACTGTGCCTTCGTAATCGTGCAGGAAGCGCTCCAACCAAGCCACAGATTCTGCATCCAGGTGGTTGGTCGGTTCGTCGAGAATAAGCATGTCTGGCTTTTCAAGTAGCAAACGACAAATCGCCACACGGCGTCGCTCACCACCGGAAAGATGTTCAACTTTTGCATCCCATGCAGGTAGACGAAGGGCATCGGCGGCACGCTCTAGAGCGTTGTCCAGGTTATGACCGTCATGTGCCTGGATAATGGCTTCAAGTTCGCCTTGCTCTTTGGCTAGGGCATCAAAGTCCGCATCTTCCATGGCGTATTCGGCATATACTTCATCAAGGCGGGTCAGGGCGTTTTTAACTTCGCTTACCGCTTCTTCAACCACTTCACGCACGGTTTTGCTTTCATCAAGTACCGGCTCCTGTGGCAGGTAACCAATTTTCACGCCCGGTTGAGGGTGAGCCTCACCTTCAAAATCTTTATCAACGCCGGCCATGATACGTAACAGGCTAGATTTACCCGAGCCGTTTAGACCAAGTACACCAATTTTTGCGCCAGGGAAAAAGTGCAGAGAAATGTCTTTTAGGATGGTGCGCTTAGGCGGCACAACCTTAGACACTCGACTCATCGAGAAAATAAACTTATCAGGTAAAACCATGAAAGGAACCTTTGCAATATGACTAAAATTATCAGCCGCTATTGTAGAGTCTCTAGGGTAAAAGCGTCAACGAAAGGCCACGTTTTTAGCCGCTTAATTTGCCAGTAGAATGCCGACGCCGGCTAGAGCTAAAACGCCGCCGAGGATCATGTTTGCGCTCACCGGCTCACGTTTAAAAAAGCCGAAGGTCATCACCATCAACGGGGCGGTGGCAAAGAGGGTTTGCGCTATGGCCGGGTCGGTGTATTTTACCGACGCTAACTGCAGCCACAGGCCGATAAAGGTGCCGAAGAATACCGCCACCAACAACCAATGCTTCTTATCTATGCCTTTTAAGCGGATTGCCTGATACAGGTCCGAGTGTTTGATCAGCGCCACCACCAAAGCCACGGTGAGGGTGCCCGATACCAGACGTATCATCGCCGCCCACAAACTACTCATTGACTCTAGGTTCATTGCTCCTTTTGACATCACCATGCCGGTGGCCTGGCACAGTGCCGCCAGCAGCGCCAAGGATACGCCGATTACATAATGACGCTTATCCAGGCTTGGTAAGGCATGCTGTGGCCGAATGGCAATCACCACCCCGACCGTGGTGACGATAATACCGACCCAGGCCAGTGTGGACAGGTAGTGTCCCAGCAACAGGATATTAAGTATGCCTGCCAAGGCGGGGGCAAGTGACTCTATGATCAGGGTACGCGCCGGACCAATATTGCGCAGGGCGCCAAAGTAGGCGCTGTCACCGATGGCAATGCCAATAATACCACCGGCGATAAGCCAACCCCAGGCGGCTACTTGCTGCGGGATGTTAGAGTCTGCGGTGATAACAATGGCTGCGACCATCATCAGTGACGCCAGCAAGCCCTTGCTGACATTGAGCTGTAAGGGCGAAAGGTGATGGCTAAAGGTTTTGTAGAGCAGGGTTGAAAACGCCCAGACAATGGCGGCACAGATTGCTGCTAATTCTCCTAATCCCACCTTGGGTCCCTTATACTTAATTCGACGCGCGGCATTATGGCAAGGGAGAGCCGCGCTGTAAAATTTATATGGACGTCTAAACATCTAGAGGTTGATATTTCCAGTGGGAGGGTCATAATAGCCCTTCTAATATTAGCATTGGAGTTCACTATGCCTATTACGGTTCAGGATGCGTTGCCAGCGATTTCGCAATTGCGCCAAGAAAATGTCTTTGTGATGCCGAAAAGTCGTGCCAGCACGCAGGAGATCAGGCCCATGCGTTTGGCCATATTGAACCTGATGCCGAATAAGGTGGAAACGGAAGTGCAGTTTATTCGCTTGCTGGCCAACACCCCCTTGCAGGTCAACGTGGACTTACTGCGTCTTGATACCCATAGATCCAGCGCCAACTCCGAGCAGCACTTGGACATGTTTTATCGCTATTTCAGCGATGTGAAAGACACTAACTATGATGCGGTGATCATCACAGGCGCGCCGCTGGCCCATCTTGAATATGATGAGGTAGGCTATTGGCAGGAATTACAGGAGTTTTTCGACTGGGCCGAGCATCATGTCACCTCGACCCTGTTTAGCTGTTGGGCCGCTCATGCCGGTTTGTATCATCACTATGGTTTGAAACGTGAACTCCAGGCCAACAAACTATGCGGTGTGTTTGAACACCAGTGTTATTTCGACCACGGCGCGCTCACCCGCGGTTTTGACGACCGTTTCTTGGTGCCACACTCGCGCTACGGTCATATCGATATCAATAAAATTGCCGCGCGCGAAGATCTTGTGGTGCTTGCCGGTTCAGAGGAAGTGGGTGCCTACTTACTTAAAAACCAAAGCGGCTCGCAGGTGTACCTGACCGGGCACCCGGAATACGACGCCGATACCTTGCAAAAAGAGTATCAACGCGATGTCGACAAGGGCCTGGATGTGGATAAACCGAAAAACTATTTTCCCGAGGATAACCCGGCCTTAAAACCGTCGAAAACCTGGCAAAGCCATGCCTTCTTGTTATTTTCCAATTGGCTAAACTACTACGTGTATCAAACCACGCCCTATGATATTAATCTGGTGAGCCAGGATGTAAGGACAGATAATTATGCCGAATAAACGTCACGCCCTCGAAGCGGCCCTCAAACAGCGTATTTTAATTCTCGATGGCGCCATGGGCACCATGATCCAAAAACATAAGTTTGAGGAAAACGACTATCGCGGCGAGCGCTTTAAAGACTGGCATGTGCTGGTGAAGGGCAACAACGATTTGTTAAGCCTGACGCAACCCGAGGTGATCGCGCAAATCCATCGCGAATACCTTGAAGCTGGTGCGGATATTATAGAAACCAACACCTTTAACGCCACCACCATTTCCATGGAAGACTACGACATGGCAAGCCTTAGCCGCGAGATTAATTTCGAGTCGGCGCGCTTAGCCCGCAAGGTGGCCGATGAATTTACCGCCAAGGAGCCAAATAAACCGCGCTACGTGGCCGGTGTGCTTGGGCCCACGTCCAAGACCTGCTCTATCTCGCCGGACGTGAACGACCCGGGTTATCGTAATATCACCTTCGATAAACTGGTTGAGGCCTATATCGAGTCGACTTTGGCGCTGATGGAAGGCGGTGCCGACCTGATCTTGATCGAAACCATTTTTGATACCCTCAATGCCAAGGCCGCGGCCTTTGCGGTGGAAGAGGCCTTCGAGCAGGCCGGCACCAGTTTGCCTGTGATGATCTCCGGCACCATTACCGATGCCTCGGGCCGCACCCTGTCGGGACAAACCACAGAGGCTTTCTATAACTCCATTCGTCATATTAAGCCGCTTTCCATCGGCCTTAATTGCGCCTTAGGCCCGGATCTGCTGCGCCAGTACGTGGAGGAGCTATCCACCGTATGTGAAACCTTTACCTCGGTGCACCCCAATGCCGGTTTGCCCAACGAGTTCGGTGAGTACGACCTGGAAGCCGAAGAAATGGCCGAGGAGATCATCGACTGGGGCGAGCAGGGCTTTATCAATATCGTTGGTGGCTGCTGTGGTACCACGCCCGAGCATATTAAAGCCTTTAGCGACGGCTTAAAGAACACCGCACCACGAGCGCTCCCCGAGCTGCCGGTGCGCATGCGTCTCAGCGGCCTTGAAGCCTGTAACTTGAATTAAGGGGCTATCAACTATGACCAATACAGCCATTTTTACCAATGTCGGTGAGCGTACCAATGTCACCGGCTCGGCGCGTTTTAAGCGCCTGATCATGGAAGAAGACTATGAAACCGCCCTGGATGTGGCCCGCGAACAAGTAGAAAGCGGCGCCCAGGTGATCGATATCAACATGGACGAAGCCATGTTGGACTCCAAGGCGGCGATGGTGAAGTTTCTTAATCTGATCGCCTCGGAGCCGGATATCTCCAAGGTGCCGATCATGGTCGACTCCTCCAAGTGGGAGGTGATTGAAGCGGGCCTTAAGTGTATTCAAGGCAAGGCAATTGTGAACTCCATTTCCCTTAAAGAAGGGGAAGAGCCGTTCCGTCACCAGGCAAAAATCCTGAAGCGCTTTGGCGCCGCCGTGGTGGTCATGGCCTTTGATGAAACCGGCCAGGCGGAAACCGCAGACCGTAAGTTTGCAATCTGTGAGCGCTCCTACCGTATTTTGGTAGACGAGCTCGGCTTCCCGCCGGAAGACATTATTTTCGACCCCAATATTTTCGCCGTGGCCACGGGCATCGAAGAGCACGATAACTACGCCGTTGAATTTATAGAGGGCACCCGCCGCATCAAAGAAAACCTGCCGTACTGTAAGGTGTCCGGCGGGGTGTCGAATGTGTCCTTCTCATTCCGTGGTAATAATCCGGTGCGCGAAGCCATTCACTCGGTATTCCTGTATCACGCCATCCAAGCGGGCATGGACATGGGCATAGTTAATGCCGGCCAGCTGGCGGTGTATGACGATATTCCCGAAGAGCTACGCAATGCGGTTGAGGATGTGATCCTTAATAAAGACCCGGGGGCGGGCGAGCGCTTGGTTGAGCTGGCGCCTAAATACTCGGGCATGGCTCAGGCCGAGAAGGTGGAAGACCTGGAATGGCGCTCCTGGCCGGTGGAAAAACGCCTGGAGCACGCCCTGGTGAAGGGCATCACCGATTACATTGAAGAAGACACAGAGGCCTGTCGCCAGCAGTTTGCCAAGCCCATTGAGGTTATCGAAGGGCCGCTGATGGATGGCATGAATGTGGTCGGTGACCTCTTTGGTGCCGGTAAGATGTTCTTGCCTCAGGTGGTGAAATCGGCGCGGGTTATGAAGCGCGCAGTGGCCTACCTCGACCCCTATATTGAAGCCGAAAAGGAAGAAGGGCAGACCAACGGTAAAATTATTATGGCCACGGTAAAGGGCGATGTGCACGACATAGGCAAAAACATCGTCGGCGTGGTGCTGCAATGTAATAACTATGAGGTGATAGACCTGGGCGTGATGGTGCCGGCGGAGAAAATTCTGCAAACCGCCATCGATGAAAACGCCGATATCATAGGTTTATCCGGCCTTATTACCCCATCCCTTGACGAGATGGTGCATGTGGCCAAGGAAATGACCCGTCGCGGCTTTGAGATACCGCTGCTGATTGGCGGTGCCACCACCTCCAAGGCGCACACGGCGGTGAAAATTGAGCCCCAATACGACAAGGGTGTGATCTATGTGAATAATGCCAGCCGCGCCGTGGGCGTGGCCTCCAGCCTGTTGAGTAAAACCGCCAAGGCGGACTTTGTGGCTAAAACCAAGGTCGAGTACGAAAAGGTGCGTGAGCAACAGGCGCGTAAGAAACCGCGCTCCAAGCCCATTGGTTTACAGCAGGCACGGGCCAACCATGCCAAGCTGGACTGGCAAAACTATGTGCCACCGGTTCCCAGTAAGCTGGGCGTGCAGGAGTTCCACGATGTGGCCATAGACACCTTGCGTCATTATATCGACTGGACCCCGTTTTTTATGACCTGGTCGCTGGCGGGCAAGTATCCACGCATTCTCAATGACGAGGTGGTGGGTGAGCAGGCGCAGTCGCTGTTTGCCGATGCCAATGCCATGCTCGATAAGTTTGCCCGTGAGCGCAGTATACAGCCCAAGGGGGTGATAGGTTTGTTCCCGGCCAACCGCGTCGGCGACGACATCGAAATTTACGCCGATGAAACCCGCTCTCAGGTGTTGTTGCGTTCGTGTCAGTTGCGTCAGCAAACCGAGAAAAAGGGCTTTGCCAACTACTGCTTAGCAGATTATGTGGCGCCCAAGGGCACGCCGGATTACTTTGGTGCCTTTGCCGTCACCGGCGGCTTGGAAGAAGACGCGCTGGCCGATGCCTTTGATGCCCAAGGTGATGACTACAATAAGATCATGGTCAAGGCCGTGGCCGACCGTCTCGCCGAAGCCTTTGCCGAGTATCTGCATGAGCAGGTGCGTAAGGTACATTGGGGCTACGCCACGGATGAAGCGCTCAGTAATGATGAGCTAATTCGCGAAAATTATCAGGGTATTCGCCCGGCGCCTGGTTATCCGGCCTGCCCGGAGCATACGGAGAAGTCGAAGATCTGGGACTTGCTGAACGTCGAAGAGCGCATCGGCATGAAGCTGACTTCGTCTTACGCCATGTGGCCGGGGGCGGCTGTGTCGGGCTGGTATTTCAGCCATCCTGATTCCAAGTACTTCGCCGTGGCGGGCATTCAGCGCGACCAGGTTGAAGATTACGCCGAGCGCCAGGGTATGACGCTGGACGAAGCGCACAGATGGCTCGGGCCTAATCTGGGCTACGACTACTAAGGTGATTATATTGAATAAAAAGGTGACTGAGGTCGCCTTTTTTTATGCGTTCAATCAACCCCGAACAATTTTTAACAACCCCAGAACTTGGGCATTAATATTTTTATGATACAGTAAGTTATCGAATAACAAGGATAAGTAGTGCGGATCAGTGAAAGATACTTTTAATGCCACCGATGCCGATAAGGCCCATTTCTTACGTGTATTTGCCGCGATCGGCGCCTGTACTTCCTTGATAATGGCCATCAACAGTTACCTCGATGGCTACCTGTTGCTTAGCCTGCTGTTGGCCAGCGCCGTGCTGGTGTTTGCCTTGCCCTTTGTGATAACAAAGCATGATGCCTTTATTGCTGTGCTTATGTTGTATTCCCTGTACGCGCTGATGTCGTACCTGGTGGTATCCGGAGGCAGCCATGGTACCGGGCCCTTGTGGTTATTTATTGTCTCGCCGGTGACCTTCTTCATTCGTGGTTTAAAGCAAGGGGCGGTGGACCTTATTTTACTGGCCGTGGTGGTTTTGCTGTTGTTTATCTTTACGCCCAACCTAGGCTTGTATCAATACGATAATTACCATTTTCCCGCTCGTGTGATGCTGTGCTTTGCCATTCTCTGTGCGCTGGCTGGCTTTTATGAGTATTACCGCAATAAATACAGCCGGGCGTTAATGCAGCAGTTGCAGATTAATGAGCAACTGGCGCGCACCGATGCCATGACCGGGCTCAGCAACCGCCGTTATGCTCTGGAATGTCTGATTCAGCCTGGTTTCGGCGCCGGTGCCGTGTATATGTTGCTTGATGCCGATAATTTTAAGCAGATCAATGATGGCTATGGTCATCAGGTCGGCGATCAGGTGCTGCGCTTTATCGCCGCGACTTTAAAGGACCATGCCGGGCCCGATGATATTGTCGCTCGTTGGGGCGGTGAAGAGTTTTTGCTGGTGGTGCATAACACCGCGGCGCGCAGTGCCAAACGGGTTGCTACGCAGATAATGCAACATCTGCAGGATAACGCTCTGCACACAGATGGCCATAGCTTGCAAATGACCCTGAGCATAGGTGCTCACCAACGTCAGTTTGGTGAGAGCATAGATCATTGCCTCAATATTGCCGATAAGCGTTTGTATCTGGCCAAAAGCAGTGGTAAAAACCGGGTCGTATTCGACGACGATGTGGCCATGGATTAGCCCTAGCTGCTGATCCTGAGCGGACAATGGCATACAATAGCCACCATGAATCGCTTCGTGTGAACGCCGTGCTACCAATACAACAAAGCTACCCTCAGCTTATAGAGCAACTCAGTAACCACCCCTTGTGTTTATTACAAGCGCCTCCCGGTGCCGGTAAATCAACCTGGCTGCCGCTGCAATTGCTGCGCGATGGCCACTTTCAGCGCATTATTATGCTTGAGCCCCGGCGCTTAGCGGCGCGCAACATCGCTCAGTTTTTGGCATCGCAACAAAACGAGCGGGTGGGGCAAAGCGTGGGGTTGCGTTTGCGTCAGGAAACCAAGGTGAGTGCCGACACGCGGCTGGAGATCGTCACCGAAGGGGTGTTGACGCGCATGCTGCAAAGCGACCCCGAGTTGAGCGGCGTCGATCTGGTGATCTTCGATGAATTCCATGAGCGCTCACTGGCCGCCGACACGGCCCTGGCCTTTGCCTTGGAAAGCCAGTTGCTGCGCGATGACCTAAAAATTCTGATCATGTCGGCTACTTTGGATGGCGAGCGTTATCAGCAGTTTTTCGATTGTCCCATGGTGTCTGCCGAGGGACGCAGTTATCCCATAGAGGAAGTGTATGAACCCCTGGCGCAGAGCGAGCGCTGGTTAGAGGCCATGGCGCCCTTGGTGAAGAAGGCTCTGAGCGAACAAGAAGGCAGTGTGTTGGTGTTTTTGCCCGGTCAGCGCGAGATCAACCGCGTGGGCGAGCAACTGGCGGATTTACCGGCCGACATCGAGGTGCATAAACTCTATGGTGAGCTGGATAAACAGGCGCAGCAAGAGGCCATTGCCCCGGCACCCGAGGGTAAGCGCAAGGTAGTGTTAACCACCAATGTGGCGGAAACCAGTTTAACCATAGATGGCATTCGCGTGGTGGTGGACAGCGGTAAACGTCGCGCCGCCGAGTTTAATTTAAAAACCGGGGTCACCGAGCTTAAAACCGTGAACATTTCGCGTTCCTCCGCCACCCAAAGAGCCGGACGAGCCGGGCGTTTGCAACCTGGCGTGGTCTATCGCCTTGGTGCCAGGGAGCAGCTTGAACGCCGCGCCAGTCACGATGCCCCCGAGATGCTCACCAGTGATATCAGCCCCTTGTTGTTAGAGGCCAAGCTGTGGGGGGCCAGTCTTGACGAGCTGCAGCTGCTGGACCCGCCAACCCAGGCGCAGCAACAGCAGGCCCAGGTGTTATTACAGATGCTTGAGGTGCTGGAAGGCGATAAATTATCGCCTCAGGCCCACATCATGCACGCCATGGGTACCGAATTGCGCTTTGCCCATCTTTTGTATAAGGCCGAGAAGTTTGAACGCCAGTGGCCGGGTTTTTTACAGCTGGCGGTCCATTTTGTTGCCCTGATGGAAGCGCGTATTAGCACAGCCGCTGAGCTCAGCACGGCGCTTAATGCGCAATTGCATCGCCCCCATCCGGCGTTTCGCCAGCAGCTCAGGTATTGGCAGCAAAGGCTCAAGTTAGCGCCCAGCCAATCTTTGCCCATGTCCTTATTGCCCCTGGTAGTGGCGCTGGCCTACCCGGATCGTCTGGCCAAGCGCCGTGGGCAGGGCATGCTGATGAGTAATGGCGCCGGAGTGCAGGCATCCGCTGAGCACTGGCTTGATGAAGACTACCTGGCCATTGCCGAGGTGGGTGGCCAAGGCGGCCAGCGGATCTTTTCTGCCACCGCTTTTTGCCCCCAGCAATTACAGGAGCAGTTGCCGCATTTATTTAGCGAGCAAGAGGTGTGCGAGTTTAACGACAAAACAGCGCAGTTCACCAATGAAACCCGCTTTAAACTGGGCGCCATTACTTTGCGCAGCCAGCCTTCCTCGCAAGCCATTAGCTCGCAAATGAAATGCCAAGCCTGGCTCGGGTTGTTGCAAAAACAAGGGTGGGCGCTGCTTAAGCATCCGCAGGCGCAACAGTTGCGAACCCGTTTATTGTTGGCAGGCCAGTTACTGGGCGCACCTTTTACCTACAGCGACGAGCAGAGCTTGCTGGCGGCGGCGCCTACGTGGCTGGCGCCTTATCTGAGTGAGGTGCAGTCATTGGCCCAATTACAGCAACTCGATTACCGTCCGGCCTTGCTAAGTTTGCTGGATTACCCGGCGCAACAGCAACTGGATCAGCAGTTACCGAGCAAGCTGGTGGTGCCTTCGGGGTCGACACATCGCATCCAGTATCAGCTTGACGGCCCGGCTAAACTGAGCGTGCGTATGCAGGAAGTGTATGGCCTTACCGAGAGCCCGAAATTGGCGCAGGGCAAGCTGCCTATGCTTATGGAATTACTGTCGCCGGCACAGCGTCCACTGCAATTAACCCAGGATTTGGCGCAGTTCTGGCAGGGCAGTTATCGTGAGGTGCAAAAGGAAATGAAGGGACGCTATCCGAAGCATTTTTGGCCCGACGATCCTGCGAATGCGCAGGCAACCACTCGGGTAAAGAGCAGAATGTAGTCAAAATCAGGTTTTAATGCGCTCTGACGCGGCGAACTTTCCTTTTTCATTTTTGTGAGTATAGTTAAACGAGTCAATAACTTAAGGTTAGGCCATGGATACGATGATCGCTTTTATGGGCTTACTAATGCTGGTTGTAGTGATCGGCAGTGTGTGCGGGTTAGTCGCGCTCACACAAATAGGTGAGCTTAAGCGTCAACTGGCGCATTTACAACGGCAATTAAAGGCTGCCCCGGGTGCTATGGGCGCAGCTGCCGCTAAGGAAACACCACCCCAGACACCTCCCGAGTCCGCTACCGCGGCTAAAGACTCGGCTGTGAGTGCGACTGCAAGTGCGGCTGAGAGTGCTGCCGCAAAAACGGCACAGAGCACGGCAAGTATTACCACTAAGCCTCCTGCAAAGGCTATGGCAAAGCCTTCGGCGGCGCCCACGCTTGAGCCTGCCGCTACATCCGTGACTACTCCAGTATCGGAGCCGCAGGAAGCGAGCTATCAGGATGCAAACGATTCCATTTTACCGCCCAAAGACCCGGCAACGCCTGGTTTATGGCAGCGTTTTACTGCTCAATTTAAAGAGCACTGGATGGTGTGGATAGGCGCTCTGGCATTGGCCTTTGGTGGCATTTTCTTTGTTTCTTATTCTCTTGAGGCGGGGCTCTTGTCGGTCACCGCACGTTTGGTGCTAGGTGCGGCCTTTGGCTTGTTGCTATTGGTTGGTGCCGAATATGTGCATCGTAAATTCTATCGTGACAGCGAGGCACAATACGCCATGATTGCCTATGTGCCGGCGGCGCTGGCGGCCGGTGGTTATATCAGTTTATTTGCGCTGACCGCCCTGGCGCTGGTGAGTTATAAACTGCTGTCCCCGGGCAGCGCCTTTGTGATGTTGACCTTGGTATCTGTGGCGGCCAGTTGGACGGCGCTGCGTTATGGCCCACTGCTGGCTATTATCGGCATGTTGGGCGCTTATAGCGTGCCTCTGTGGGTCTCGACCGGCTCCTCAAATTACCTTGAACTGGTTATTTTCTTAAGCGTGCTGACTCTGAATTTAACCTTTGTGGTGCGCAAGGTCAGGCGCATGTGGTTGTGGTACAGCATTTGGGCGCTGCACCTGTTATGGCTATTGCTTATTGCCGTGGACATCCCGCGTGAACACGCCATGGCCATGGTTGTTTTCGTGCCCATCAGCGTGGTGCTCTTGATTATGATCCCCCGTTTGGGCTTCTCATTTTCGCAACTTGAGCACAGGGTTTGGTCGTTTAAATCTCTGGTGCTGCAAAAGCCGGATCTTGCCTTGCTGTTGGTGATCTTTGGCGCCACTGTGCTCTTCTCAAGCGGCCAGGAGATGGCCGTGCTAAGCGTGCAGTTTTGGCTGCTGAGCGCCTTGTTTGCGGTTGCTGCCTTACTTAACACCCGCTGGCAGCTGTGGCCGATACTCAGTGCTGTGTTGCTGGCGCTGCTATTGGATCAGCCTTATCCGATGAACGTTGATTTAAACCATGATGGCCTTTTGATGTTCCACGGAGCGCTGGGGCAGGCGCAAATTGCCATGGTGGCGTTTTTAGTTTACGGCTCTGTGTTTGCCAGTCGTTCCCCTCGGCATATGGGCTTTAGCTTTATAGCCGGTGGCGCCGTGCTGGTGCCCCTGGTATTGGCTTATCTGGCCTTACCGCAAGTCTGGCTGGATGATGTTAAATGGTTCTGGGTAATTGAATTGTTACTGGCCGGCGCCTTCTTGGTCTTTCTTGCCAATCGCACCCGCAACAAGGTGCAGCAGATGATTTACTGGTGTGCCATCAATGCTCACCTAGCCTTTGCGGCGACTTTGGTGTTGGGCACTCATGCCCTGACCTTGGCGCTGGCGCTTCAGGTGGTGTTGATGACTTATCTGAGTAAGCGCTTTGCGCAGCCCATTCCTTCTTGGTTGCTTAAGGCCTTGGTTACTGTAGTGGCGGGGCGCCTCACCATCTTGTGGATTGACCCATCTTATGGCAATGGGCTGAGCGAGCCTTCTTTATGGTTATATCCAAGCGTTGCGGCACTCTTTACCCTAGGTTATCGATTCTTTGCCAGTGAAGGTTTGAAACCTTGGCTGCTGGGCGTGATTTTACACGTGTTGGCACTGTGGGTAAGCGCACTGACCAGCTATGCCCTGGTGGGTCATACCATTCATTTGGAAGACTTGTCGCTGCTCGAAAAGCTGGTGCTGAGCATTAACTGGGGATTACTTGGCTGCGTTTATCTGTATCGTGCCAAAGCGGCGCAAACTATGGCGCAGTACTATACCATTGGTGCTTATCTTCTGCTCGGTGCTGCGGCCTTGTTGCAAAGTCAGCTATGGCTGGAGTACAACCCCTGGTTTGACCGCGTGCCCATGGGCGAGTCCTTGCTGAGCAGTTATGCCTGGTTATACTATTTTGCGCCGGCTGGTATTGGCGCCTGGCTTGGTTATCAACTGCGCCAGTCTCAGGCGAGCTTAAGCCGTGTGCTCTTTGGTGCCACGGGCTTTTACCTCTTTGTTGGTATCAATGCTTTGGTACGGCAATATTGGCAGGGGCCCATTATTGCTCTTTCCATGGGCGTGGAGGATGCGGAGCTCTACAGCTATTCGGTGATCTGGTTACTGCTTGGCGCCGCCTTAGTCGCCGTGAGCTTAACGCTTAACAAGCTGCTCATTCAGCGTGTCGGTGTGGCCTTATTGGCTTTGGTGATCGCCAAGGTGTTCCTGGTCGATATGGCCAACTTAACCGGGTTATTGCGAGCGCTGTCCTTTATCGGTCTTGGCTTGGCTCTGGTTGGTTTAGGGGCGCTGTTTAAGTGGTTGCAGCGTCAGCATATGCCGAGTGAACAGACGTCTGGATAGACAAAATTTACTTTAGCTGGCAATGCTTTCATAATAGCGCCTTGCCAGTTTATCTAAGTGGGTGTTGTGTCTCATCATTCTTTACTGACCGTGGAGCAGTTGCAGTGTCGTTTGCAGGAGCGACAAGTGCTCGACGGCATCAGTTTTTCCTTGCAGCAGGGCGAGTTTATCGGTCTGCTCGGCCCCAATGGCGCCGGTAA
This sequence comes from Pseudoalteromonas sp. T1lg76, assembly GCF_002964725.1. Taxonomy (NCBI): domain Bacteria; kingdom Pseudomonadati; phylum Pseudomonadota; class Gammaproteobacteria; order Alteromonadales; family Pseudoalteromonadaceae; genus Pseudoalteromonas; species Pseudoalteromonas sp. T1lg76. The sequence goes on along the minus strand of NZ_PQCE01000006.1, from coordinate 37,876 downwards.
GTCAAGCTTGCTGCGCTGCATTTATCGCTATTATTCCAGCGCCGTAAATGCCGTACGCCTTGATGGTCGCTGCATTCAAGGCATGGCACCGCGAGCCTTGGCTCAGGATATGGCCGTGGTATTGCAGCAGGCGCCGAGCGATATGTCCTTGACCGTGGTCGATGTGGTGGCCTTGGGTTTGTTGCCCGGCATGGCTCTGTGGCAAAGGCCGGATAGCGAGGCGCTGGCGCGGGTACAGCAAGCCATTGCCGATGTCGGCTTGGCGGCGCAGCAGCATAAGCAACTGGCGCAACTCTCAGGTGGTGAGCAGCAGCGGGTACACATTGCCCGGGCTCTGGTACAGAGACCTAAGTTATTGATTATGGACGAACCCACCAGTCATTTAGACATAAAATATCAAATCGAACTCATGGAGTTGGTGCGCTCGCTAAACCTCACTGTACTGGCTTCATTTCATGATTTAAATCTTGCGGCAGCCATGTGCGACAAGCTACTGGTACTCGATGGCGGTAAACTGGTTGCCAATGGCACCCCCAAAGCGGTGATCACCGAGTCCTTACTGAGTGAGGTGTTTGGCGTCTGTACTCAGGTTGGCGTTCATCCGCAAAACCCAGAGCATTGGCCCCTGGTGCACTATTTCTACGCTGATAGGAGCCAAAAGTCATGATAAATCAGCGTAAAATCGCCATTGTCGCGCTTGTTGTGATCGTGCCGCTGAGCGCCTTATGGGCGCTAAAACTGGGGGCGGTTAATTTAAGCTGGTCGCAGTTACTGGCTGTGCTTGGCGGCGAGGGCGACCCCCTGTGGCAACAGATTATCTGGCAGCTCAGGGTACCGCGCGTGGCCTTGGCCTTTATGGCCGGGGCCGGGTTGGCTTTAGCCGGCGCCATGCTGCAAACCGTGACCCGCAACCCCTTGGCCGATCCTTATTTGTTTGGCATCTCCTCCGGGGCTGCGCTGGGCGTGGTGGTGGCTATGACTTTGCTTGGCATCAGTGCCGGTATTATGTTGACCCTCAGCGCCTTTATCGGTGCCATGCTGGCCACCGCCTTGTTGCTATCCGTGGCTTTATCGCTGCGCTATATGCAAAATTCCATCATGGTGCTGTGCGGTGTGGCTCTGTCTTTCGGTTTTAGCGCCCTCACCAGTTTATTGCTGTATTTTAGCGAACCCCAGGCGATCAGCGCCGTGGTGTTTTGGACCCTGGGCAGTTTTGCTCGCGCCAATCTCGCCATGCTGTTGCCCATCGCCTTGTTGTTACTGATTGTGCTGGCACTGGTGGTGGTGCTGCGCCGCGCCCTAAACGCCCTCTTGTTGGGCGATGAAAGTGCTCATACCCTGGGGGTGAATGTGCCCATGCTACGTATTATTATGTTGCTGCTCAGTGCTTTGATCACCGCAGTATTGGTGAGCGTGTGTGGCGGCATAGGCTTTGTCGGTTTGATGATCCCTCATTTGGTGCGCCTCAGTGGGCGTTTTAGCAGCACCCAAGTCTATCCGCTGAGCTTTATTTGCGGTGGCCTGTTTATGCTCTGGGTGGATGTCTTGGCTCGGACCACCTTGACCAATCAGGAGTTGCCCATAGGGGTGATCACTGCATCTCTTGGCAGCGCCTTTTTCTTTGCTTTGTTATACACACAGCAGCGTCAACACCAATAGAGAAATAAGAGCCCCGCAACCAAGCGGGGCTCTCGGGCTCAGTTGCGCTTGGCGCGGCGACGAATGGTCACGAATCCTGCCAGTAACAGCAGCCAATACATGTTGAGCACGCCACTGCTGATCTTACGCTTAGGTGGCTCAACCACCTTCACCGTCACCTTGGCCGTCGCCTGGGCACCAAACTCATCGGCAATCACATACTCGATGGTGGCGGTGCCGCGAAACTCATCCATAGGCGTAAAGTTCAGGCTGTAGTCGGCGTTAATAGTCACCTCTCCCTGTGCACTGCTGGCCTCGACCACTCTAATGGCACGTCCCTCAGGATCGCTGTCGTTGCTAAGCACATTCAGGGTGACCTTGGTGCGATACCAGGTTTCGGCCTCGTCATCATTGGCAATTGGCGCCTGATTGGCGGCTATGTTCACCTGCACCTTGGCACTGTGTGTATTGCCTTGGCTGTCTGCAATGCTGTAGAGCAGGGTATCCATGCCCAGGTACTGACTCGGGGTGCGATAGAGTATTTGATTATCGAGGATTTCCGCCTGACCCAGAGTGCTTTCCACATTGAGTAGTTGCAGCTCGTCGCCATCGGCATCGGTGTCGTTACTCAGTACATCCAATGAAGTATCGCTGTTTTTTGGCACCCGATATACATCATCATTGGCTATCGGCGCCTGGTTGCCCGACACGCTCAGGGCTATCACTCCGGGGTCGTCTATATAGCCGTTAACCATGCCGTCACCGTCGTTGGCGCCCCCATCTTCAAGAGTGAGTTGCACGCACCAGTGACCAATATTCAGTCCGCTTTGCCATTGCTTGCTGCCCGGCGCCGGACAATAGCCGCGGCTTCCTAAGGCCGAGGCCACCGCATTACCCTCATCGAGATGTAAGTCCTGCCATTGTGAGGAAACGAACTTGCGGTACTGGGCATTGCCCGGCAGCGGCTGATGCTGGGGCAACACGAGATTGACGCTGCTGCCCTGAGTCGCTAATGCCGACACCACCACGCCATAGAGGGTGCCGACATGGCGCTTGTCTGGGTCCGGGCTGAGAGCTTCTGGGTTTAACTGAGCACCGGCCTGGGCACTGTCGGCATAGGGACTGCTGTGCAGGCAGGTTCCCGGCTCACTGGCGAGGATAAAGTCTTGCTCCTGACCCGCCACCGCCGCCATTAGGTGGCATGGACGCAAGGCATCCAGGTGGTCGCTGACGCCATCGCCATCCTGATCGATAAAACCTTCCTCCTGATCCGGCAGTAAGTCACCGTCGCTGTCGCCGTTATCTAGCGGCGGCAAGGTGGCGCGAATATCCAATTGCCCCTGTACTGTGGTGCTCAATGCCGGAGTGCCATTGTCACTGACCGTCACTGTGACCTTATACACCCCCTCGACAAGGGTGTCGGCGGCCAGGGTCGCATCGGCACTGTGGGCATCGCTGAGAGTCAGGGCCGGCTCCAGTTGCCAGGAGTAGGTGTGGCTATCGCCATGATTGGCATCCGTCACCTGGGCATGTAACCGAATGTCCTCATCCAGGCGATACAAGGTGCGGGCTTGCTGTCCTTGCTGTGCCTTAATGCTAACCCCGGGGGCAAGATTGGCTTCGCTGATGGTGACCTTGTGTTCACCGCGCTCGCCAAGGTTACTTTGCTCCGAGAGGGTGATAAGTATGGTTTCATCGCCTTCATCCAAGTTGTCATCGTAAATATCCATGCTCAGGGTACTGTGCTCGGAATGAAATACCAGCTCGCCGTCGACCAGGGAGTGGTCGCTGTTGTCACTGCTACCGCCGACACTGTAGGGCACCACCAAGGGGTAACTGGGCGCAGAGCCGCTCAGGTAGGCATGAACCTTATGACTGCCGCCTTCACTGGCAGTACTGTCGGCAGCGAAACTGATCTGCGGATGGACGCGGACATGCTGGGCTGCAAGTGTGCTGCGGCCCTCATCATCCGTGGCTTGCCAATAGACCTTGTGCTCACCCGAGGTGAAGTACACAGGGTTATCAAGCAGCTGGACCGGAATTGACTGCCCCGTGTTGTCTTGTGCCGTGGCGATACCTAAATTCACCTTGGTATAGAGCCCCGTAGCATTTGCTTCCACATCGGCAGGCACCGTCAGTTGCGGCGTATCCGCGGGAAGCTCTCCCGAGAGGGTAAAACGCACCGTGGCACTGTCTGCCGCTCCGGCTTTGTCGACCACGCGATAGTTTAGTGCCACGGTTTCATTAAGCCCGGCTATGGGGGTATACATCAGACCATTATCATTGATGCTGACCCCGCCTAGCTCGGCGTTAGCGGAGGTGATGGTCAGTTGATCGTCGGCATCCGGGTCGCTGTCATTGGCTAGAACGTCGAGGAAATAGCTCCCCGAGTCGGCACGGGCCAAGGTAATAACATCATCTTCCGCCACGGGCGCATCGTTTTCGCCGGTGACTGTGATCATTATGCTGGTTGGCTGGCTTTGCAGGCTACCGTCACTGGCGATCAGAGTGACACTGTCCTGGCCATTAAAATTGGCATCCGGCGTATAGCTCAGTGTGATGCCGTTTATAGTGACCTGACCATGTGCCGGCTCGACACTGACGCTTAATTCCACGGCTTGCGGGGTTTCGTCACTAATATCCAGCTCGGCCGTGAGCGTCGTATCTTCCTCTGTGCTCAGGCTGGTGGTATTGATAACAGGTGCCAGGTTCTCATCATCCTTGATGCTAATAATGACTTGTTGCGTTGCGTCCTCGATAGCCCCGCCACTGAGGGAAGTGATATCGACAATAATGGTTTCTTCGTCTTCGGTAAGAGCGTCATCAATGGCGGTAATGGCTATGCCCGCCGAGCTTGTTAAAGCGCCAATGGTAATACTCGGCGAGCGACTGTAATCCGTGTCCACCGCGGCGGTGCCGCTGTAACTTAAGGTGACGAGGATATTTTCCGGCCATTGATTATTCAGGCTATTACCTATGCTGGCGGTGAGCTGCGCCGAGCCGCCGGCTTCGTCTATGCTGCTGGTGTCACTGCTTAGGCTAATGGCTGGTAGGTTGGCATAAATGGCATCGTTCGCCTGGCTGATGGGCGTGGTATAGCTGCTTTGGTTATTTAAGCCATCGGCCAGCACTAGGTTCACCGGCACATCGGCGCTTGCGGCAATATTCTGGCCGCCATCATCAATAGTAAACTCGGCACTGTAGTTACCACCGCCTAAATCGCTAAAGCCGTTTAAGGCATAGCCGTTCACCGTACCCAAAACCAGGCTGGCGCCCGGTTCGGAGGCGTTAATACTGACACTGACCGTATCACCGACCTTATGCGCCGTATCGGCGATACTCAGGGTATTGATGACGGGCCCTGCTAAATCAAGCTGATACGTCTCGCCCCCGGTAAAGGCCGGGGTATAACCGTTGTTGCCATTCCCATTGCCCAGGGCGTCGGTAATATCCGTATTCGCCTTCAGGTCCAAGCGTAAGTGCCACTGCCCGCCATATTGTTGACCGTAACCGTAACGCTGCTGCCACTGGATGCCGACACCATGGCTAGGGTGCCGCTGGCATCGCCACTGAGGGTGGTCAGGGCGAAATCATCGCTGGAAATATTTTGGACTTGACTGTCAAAGCTTACTAGGTAGCTGATTTGCGTGGCATTAGCCGGGGGAGTACCAACCAGTGTAATACCGGTGACTCGCGGCGGTATGGTATCCAAGGCGGTGAGCGCGGTGCTGTTGGCAGTGGCCAAGCCGCCCGATGAAGCCTGCAGGTTAAAGACTTCCGAATCCGCTCCGGCGGGGCTGTAGGTTAATTGCAAGTTGGTGAAGGTGGCCGACCCTGAGCTCGGGGTGATGGAAACCGTGCTGGCATTACCATCAATGTCGCCAGTTGCCGTCATTATGGCGGTGCCTGGGCCATTGACCTCGGCGAGCGTGATACTGGTGCTATAGCCCTGATCCACCACGTTAATTGCATCCACCGCCTGGACTACGGGCACAGTGGTAAAGCTGGTGCTTTGCCATGCGGGTATCGAGGTGGGGGCGGGCTCGGTGCTAAACACCAGTTTAGTGGCCACCACATCGGCAATAACGGCATTGGCGTTGACACTGGGTAGGTCACTGCCAACGCCGTCTTGGTCATTGGCCGTTAACGTAAAGGCTTGTTGGTCGGCGGTGGCGGTATAGGTCAGGCCGCTGAAGGTGGCGATACCACTGCTGGCGCTGGCGCTGGCGTTAGTGAGCACACCGGCCGAGCCTTCGCTCAGGGTAATGGTTTCACTAAAGTCGGTATCCGTATTGCCAAATGCGTCGGAGGCTGTCACAACGGGCTGTGTCATAAGCGCACTGCCCGAGACACTGCCCGCCGGCTGAGTGCTAAAGCGCAGCTGGGTGGCCAAGACCTCTATGGGTGACCCGGTACCATTGTTGATTAGGCTGGTGGCCCCCATGCGTGTACCTGCACCTAAGGTGACATCGGTATCGCCATCAATGCTCAGCAGGTAGGCATGTTTTTCAGTCAGGTTCGTATTGTTATTGAAATAACCGTTGATGGTGTAGGTTTCATTGTCGCCATCGGCAATTGATATATTCAACCCGGAAAATGTGATCACGTCAGCGAGGGCATTGTACACACCTGTGACGTTATTCGCGTCAGGCCCACTTAATCGCCAGGTCACTTTATCACGTTCAGGGTCGCTGGAGGTGCCAGCGACCTGCACCCGGATAGCCGACACAGCCATGGCCAGATTATCGCCACCGCCGCCATCGCTTAAGGTGAAATCGAAGAGGTTAACCGCTTCGCCGCTGGTATCGACCGTGGTGGACAGAGCGACCGGTTCAATTACGCCATCCGCGGCGCTTAAATTACCATCGCTGTTAGCCGCTAACACGGTGACGGTTATATCCTGGTTCGCCGAGGTGCCACCATCGCCGTCGTTGATCGTCACACGTACATTTCGAGCTCCCGTGGTGGGGCTGACTGAGTCGGTATTTTCATAGTTGAGGGCCCGTAACAGGGTTTGTACTCTGGCAGGGGTGGCGTTGGCGTTGAAGTTGGCGGTAAAGTCGTTGCCGGCGGCGATATTATTCGCGAGCGTGCCGATCACTGTCCCCGACACCGACAGATTACTGCCGGCCGTGGGGCCCGACAGGGATACTGCGCCCGAGGTATCGACACTGAGCAGATCCTCGGCGGCATCTTCTCCTGAGGTAATTGTGGCACTGAGGTTACCGCCACTAAAATCCGAGCTGTCAGCGTCGCTGACCGTAGCATTGCTGCCCTGGTCTAGGAGTGTCGCACTGCCGGGGTAAGTATTGAGGCTATCGCCATTTAGGTTGGCGATGCTTGGCGCGCTATTGTAAGGCGTGGTATTGAATTCTATTACGCCAAAAGAAGTTGAGTTAGGTACGCAGTTAGTTCCGGTTACTCTAAATGAGGAGATGTTTGTAGTATTTCCTCCCAAATTGAGGGTGTGTTGCCCGGTAGTGAATTCCGTGCTGGCGTAAATAGTACTACCTGAGTTATTTGTCACTTCAATACGGCAAGAGTTATAAACATCTAACTTTAGGGAATTTAGATTAAAATTTGTGTAACTAGCTGATTTTGTAAACTCTATGTGCCCTGTAGCCGTAGGGGGAGCAGGATAGCTTAACGTATAAAGAGACTGGGTCGTGCTGTATTGATGAATATAAGTACCGCTTGGCCCGCTTGCTACTAAGTTACCATTGGCTGAGGTTTCTGTTGTGCCGCATTCCCCATTGGTTGGTAGCTCATCGGGGCAAAAGTCATCGGCAACATAGGTTGCCAGCACATCACTAAAATCCTGCAGAGTCAGGGCATCAAACGGCGATTCGCTGTCGATATCGCCCTGAACGATTTCCAACTGCCAGTCGCCACCCTTATCGCTGGCTCCGGTTAGGTCATTTGATGCTGCGATGTCGGCACCGGTATGGGCGCTGAGGAGTTCTATAAACTCAATACCTTGTTCGCCTTGGGCCAGATTACAGTTATAAAAACGAATGTCGGCGCCGGCGCTCAGTTTAGTACCTAGGCGTTTGATATCGGCCACATAATCATTGAGGCTGGCGGCACTGATTTGTTGTTGGCCAACATGAATTTTTCCCTGTGAGCCATGGCTTACCCAATGTAAGGCATCGAGGCTTTTATAGGCAGCCAGCTTGCTATTAAGCTGGGCAAATATCGGCGTCTGATCATCAATTTCTATCACCTCTATGCCCGGTTTTAGGGCCTTGTAAAAGGTGGACTTATCAGGCAGTGAGGCATCTATGATCATTACTTCCTGGCTGAGCTGTCCTGCTTTTAACTCGATTCCAGAGTGGTTTGGCAGGGCAGTGGGGGAGGCGGTTTTTGTGCCTTGCATCAGGCTTAAATCTGCCGGTGACAGCGGCTTTTTGTTGCTTGGCATCTTGCTGGCATTAAAAGCCCTGTGCCTCTCCTGGCCCAGCGTGTGTGATGCCAGTGGCGTGTGCCGCTGTTGTTGCGTACGAATATAACCGCCGTAGGCCCCGGCTAAGGTGGGGAGTGCGCTCAGGCCCAAGGGCATCAGCAAGGCGGCGGCCTTATTGAGTTTAAAATGATGCATAGGTATCTCCTTGAGGCGCTGTGGCGCAGATCAGGCTGGCTTGTGTGCCCGATGTGTCTTGCCAAAATGCCATGTCACTGTATTTGTTGAATAACTCGGGTGGCAAAATGCTGCGCCTTGGGGTGAATTTGACTTCTTTTTTGACCGTATGCAGGCCTTTGACGCCAATATTGCTATCGAATTCACCTTCTTCATATTCCACATGATTAAAGTCGTGGTCGAACGTAGGCAAGTCTAAAAACTGGTAGAGCAGCTCCATGGTGCGCGCCGGATGCTGGGTAAGTAAGTCGTAATCCACTAGCAATAAGCGCTGCGAATATTCGCCATAGTAGGCTTCTTTCAAGGCCGTCCAGGCACTGCCGAACACCCCCTGATGATGGGCCATGGACTCGCAGCGGGTATATACGGTTTGCCGGCTTTGCGGGGAATACATGCGACTGTAGTCAAAGGGGTTTTTACGATAGATGCACTCAAAGCTGTCCATCACCCAGGCAGGGTTGCGAACACAGCAGATCACCTTAAAATCGTCAAACAGCTCTACCAGCTGATGCATACGTGCCGTCCAGATACGATTGGTATCGAAGATCACCTGCTTATCGGCGTGTTCGCTGTAGTAACTATTCACCAGGCTTTGGCACAGGGCGCGGCGCTTTTGCTCGCTAAAAAAAGGGGCGAACTCACTGCCGGCACCGATTTGCTCTAAACACCCGGCCATCAGTGGGGCCACAGGGCTACTCATGGCGGCATGATAGGCGGGGTTTTGTCTTAATAAACCGGCCAACAGTGTGGAGCCAGAGCGGGGCAAGCCTGAAATAAAATGATACTGCGTCATTGTTGTTGTTCCTACCTTTATAAACGCAAAAGGGTGGCGCCTTTTGACGCCACCGAGTTACTTCCTGTTGATAAAACAGTCTAGCTTCTGGATGGATAAATGCCCTCTAACGCCATGGAGTAATTAACCCCCAGGCTAGGCTGGCTGATATTAAAGGCCTGGCTATTGCCCGGGCTCTGTACCGGGGCGGTGCCGCTGAGGGTGACACCCCCTAGTGCGACCTCGGTGGCGCTGTTGCTGGGGGCATAGATTTTTTCCGGGGTATCACTGCGGCTATCGCCGGCTACGGTCGTTGCAAGTACATAGCCAGCTTGCGGCGTTTCCGTGGTGCCGCCATCCGTGGTGGCGCTCAGGGTTCCCGTTACGCCGTTAAGGTTAGCCTCGGCGGTATGAGCTGGAAGCTCGTTCACCGATAAGATATGTGTTTCCGCACCGCGTTTTTGGCCCATGGTCCAAGGCGTAAGGCCCGGTCCTGAGCCTTGGCTCACCGCTGTTCTGCCACGCAAATCGGGCAGCGCAAAGTTGGTGCGACCGTCACCGCCAAAGTTGGTGCCTACTAACGAGAAGAGCGCAGTGTACTCGGTGATAGGCAGCAATTGCCCATCACAGGTGGCCCAGTTTCTTGGTGCAAAGTTAAAACCAAAGGGCTGAATTTGAGCGATAAAGGGGTCCATGTAGTTGTCCTTATACTTGCTGTTGTAATGGGTGCGGTGGGCGTTGCAGCTGCTCACCGGCATCGAGGTAAATTAATTGTGCTAAACGTTCGGCGCTCATAACGCCTAATTCGCAGGCGACAATATCCAGGCGAATACAACCATCCTGCGTATTGACGACCAGCCCCTGCGTCGAGGAAATCATCACTATGGTGCCCGGTGCCGTGCCATAGCCCGGGTAATCGGCCAGGCTGACTTGAATAAGCTCAACCGCCATACCTTTAATATTGAGCAGCACCCGGCCATAGTGACCGTTATGAGCGCGTGTGAGCGCCTCAATTTGCGCCCCGGTGAGGGCATTAAAATCCAGTATGATAAATTCCGGCGCAGCACTTGTTTGGTCTGCTTTTTGTCCCTTTGGCGGCGGTGCGACTGTAGCGGTTGTGAGCTGGTGAAAAAGCTGTTCCAGGCTGCTAAGAGCCAGATAAGCGAAGCGCTGAACCAAACTGGCATAAGTATCTTGACCGCCAAGGGGCAGCGGCAGCTGCAGCAGAATGTCGCCACTATCGAGGTGCTCATTCATGGCATGCCAGGTCAGGGCACTGTATGTTTCTTGGTTGCGCAGTTGCCAATAGATGGGGTCCTTTCCCCCGTAAGCGGGCAATGGAGAGGCATGGCAGTTATAAATTCCTAACCTGTAGTGTTCGAGTACCGGTTGCGGTAATAAATGACTAAAGCCCAGGCACAGGGCAAGATCGGCGTTAAAGTGCGGTAAGTGGCTGGGAATTAAATGCAGCTTCTCCTTGCACACCACTTCAAAGGGAATGCCATTGGCTTGCAGTTGATTCAACAGCTGCAGCAAGGGCTCTTGTCTGTGCCCCAATGTTTGCGGGTCCGGGGTGATCACCCCGACAAGCTGCTCAGTGGCAAATAGCGCCTCAATACAGGGCCAGGCAAACAGGCTGCTGGCATACACAAGAGTCCTAGGTTGTTCCTTCATTACCTATTCCTTAATGACCAAAAAGCCGGGAAGACCGCTTAAACTGTAGTAAAACTTCAGGGTGTCGCCAGAATTTGCCAAGGTGTCATCCGCTTGCGGGTCGCTTGGGATAAAGTTGATGCAGACACTGAGATCTGGAAGCGGATGGGTGATCCCCGAGTCATACAACCCGAGTCGCTCATCGGCGAACAAGCTGATCTGGGTGTACAGACTCAGGGTTTGTTTATTGGCATGCTCGGCGAGCTGAGGCAGAACCAAGGTAGCGGCACCAAGCAGTGCTTGTTGTTCAATCTGGCTAGGAGCTATGGCCCTGAGGCTTTGTGCCGTGATCGACATGACCACGCCGAGCTCGGTGCGTTGTTGGCTAATGGCCCTTAATTTTTCACTGAGTTGTTGGGCACTGAGACCCTCATTGCGCCACTGCTCCACATACTCAAGCTGGGCTATATTGAGCATGGCGTGAACATCGACCTGCTGCGGAATAAGGTAACCATTGTTACTTAACTGCTGAGCAAAATGATGGGCAATGGCGAAGTGTCCTTCCCGACTAAAGCCATGTTGCATGGCCTCGACAATGACCAGATCGAAGAGCATAGGGGCGTTATAAGCACAGGCATCACCACAATACATTTGCTGTATGTATTCTTGCAGCCCCAACTCGGTGATCAGCTTATGCAGTGAGGCGATGGCCCCGGGTTGAATATCGATAAGGGTGATGCGCAACCGCTCGCCGCTTATGCCCTGGCGTTGATAGTAACTCAACAGTGGCAACAATAAAGGAGCAAAGGGGCCGCAGGCGGGATAGGCGATAAAGATTTTTTCCTGGCCGCCACCAAATAAGGCGGTGATAGCCTTGTCTATGGCGCGCATATAGGCGCTCACCCGTAAACCATCTTTAATGGTGTGAATACAGTGATCCGGTGCCATTACCAGGCCGTGTTTACTGATAAACTGTTGGCTGCGTTCGGCTTTAGCAATATCGGCGTGTTGATAAACGGCGTTATAGGCCGTAAAAAGCGAATTAAAAAGCGGGGTAACCAGCTCGCGGCTTGGTTTATGTGCTTGCAAAATGGTGGCAGCGGTGCCGGCGTTAAGTGTTTGGAGTTCTTTTTTTGTAAGTGTTGGTAAAACTTGGGTGCTGAGCTGTTGCTTTAGTAAACTACGTTGTTGCTGGTGGGCAAACAAGCCGGCAACGCTGCCGTCACAAAGGTGAGTTTGGTTGCAATTGGCTATGGATTGTTGATCTTTATAGGCGTGCATGACAAGGTTCCGTTTATTGCCCTTTAGTCAAGCCTAGTCGCGAGTTGTGGGATTGCCACTATTTGTAATCAGATGAAATATTTCACTTAATAATAAAGACTTAGTTCTCTCAACTTTGATGCTCGACGTTCTTATATTGGCGACGGGAGATAAGTTGGGCATCTTGGTCATTGCAATATTGTCAGTATTCTCGCAAGTAAAAATGTGCGTTGTGAATGGGTATAATGGGTGCGGTATAGAGCCGACAGGCATAAACAATAAAACGAGCCCCTGTCGGGGTGTGATAATCGCACCTTGATATCAGTAATCTAATTTAGTTCATGGAGTCGTGGCATGACGGATAAAAATGCGCAGCATCAAAAGCGCCAACAAAAAGTAAAGGCCGAAGTGGATAAGCGTATTGAGCAGGCGCAGACGGAGCAGGGCATATTGCAGGTGATCACCGGCAATGGCAAAGGCAAGTCGACCTCCGGCTTTGGTACCGTGGCACGCTGTGTCGGTCATGGGCAAAAAGCGGCGGTAGTACAGTTTATTAAGGGTCTTTGGGAGTGTGGCGAGCGCAACCTGCTGGAGCAGGTGGGTGTGCCTTTTGCGGTAATGAAAACCGGCTTTACCTGGGAAACGCAAAACCGTGAGGCCGACACTCAGGCGGCGCAGGCAACCTGGCAACAGGCCAAGCAATTTCTCGCCGACGAGAGCCTAGATCTGGTCCTGCTCGATGAGCTCACCTATATGCTGACCTATGACTATATCGATTTAGACGAGGTACTGGAGGCGCTGGCAAATCGACCGAAAATGCAATCTGTGATCGTCACCGGGCGCGGTGCCCACCGTCGTTTAGTGGAGCTTGCCGATACCGTCAGTGAGGTGCGCAATGTGAAACACGCCTTCGATGCCGGGATTAAGGCACGCGCAGGGTTTGATTACTAATGGCCATCTCTCGCTGGTTAGTGATCTTTACGGCGTTCTTTTTTGCCAGTGCGGCTGCAAGTACGAGTGCAAGTACGGCTGCAAGTGAAGAACCTACGGCGGTACAGCAGCGTATTGTCGCCCTCTCTCCCCATATAGTGGAAAACCTCTATGCCATAGGCGCCGGCGAGCACCTAGTGGCCAGCGTCGATCATGCTGACTACCCGGAGCAAGCTAAGGCCTTGCCTCGTGTTGGCGGCTATTACGGGGTGCAAATAGAGAAAATACTGGCATTAAAACCCACCTTGGTAGTGGTGTGGCAAGGCGGCAATAAGGCCGCCGATGTGGAAACCCTGGAGCGCTTAGGGGTGCCCTTGTATATCAGTAACATACAAGGGGTGGAGGACATTGCCACCGAGTTGCGACAACTAGGAAAGCTCACCGGTAATGTGGCCCAGAGCGAGCGGGTGGCCGCACAATTTGAGCAAGGTTATCAGCGCTTGCAACAAGATTATCGGCGCAGTGAGGGGCAAAAGCCCAAGGTGTTTTATCAACTTTGGTCGGCGCCCATGATGACGGTCAATAACAACACCTTGATTGGCAAGGCGATTACCCTGTGTGGCGGCGAGAATGTGTTTGCCGATAACAGCACCGACTATCCGCAGATCAGCGTCGAAAATGTTGCTCTGGCGAAGCCGGATATTATTGTTTTAAGCAGTGAAAAAAATGCCGCCGAACAGACCCAGCAGTGGCAACAATGGGGCATGATCCCGGCGGTACAAAATAAGGCGATCCGCGCCATCGACGCCGATTTGCTGCATCGCTACAGCACCCGAATACTCGATGGCATTAGCAAACTATGCCTGGCTATTAATTCGTAATAAGGTGTTTTTAGTTTCTTCAGTTTCTTACAAGCCCAGCCCAACACGCTGGGCTTTTTTGTTTTCCTCCTCCTGGCAAGCCTCTGCACCTGTCTTTTTGCTCGAATAAAATCGATCCTTTGTGCATCCGCGAAAATCATTTATACTGTATTTATATACAGTATTTTGAGGTGGTGTGGATGAACACAACTTTAGCAGCGATGCACCATCAAGGACTGATCTTCAGCGCCAATCAAGACCGTGGCGCAGAGCAGCAAGAAAGCGAGACGGTGCTTAGCAGTGGTTTTTCGGCCCTGGATCGGCTGCTTGGCGGCGGCTGGCCGCAGAGCGGGGTGATCCACCTTAGTAGCGAGCCGGCCATAGGCGAATTTACCCTGTTACAGGGGGCGTTGGTGAAGGCGCGCGAGCAAGGCCTGGTGGTGCTCATTAATCCGCCGGCAGAGCCCTGTATCCAATGGTTGCTTGCCCAAGGTGTTGCTCCTGCCCGCTTACTGATTTTACGCCCGCAAAGTACGGCGCATGCGCTGTGGGCCGCAGAGCAATGCAGTCGCAGCAGCAGTTGCGCCCTGGTGTGGTTGTGGCATCAAGGTCTGTCGTTTACTCAGGCGCGGCGCTTTAGCCTGGCGTGTCAGCAATCGCAGGCGCTTTTGGTGCTGGTGGATTACCAGTGTCAAAGCGCAGCCTTACCGGTGCAAATCAGTATGCGATTGCAACAGCAGCAACAAGGCTTGCAGCTTGTTTTATTGCGTCAGCAAGGGCGTTTTGCCCGTGGCGAGGTGACCTTGAGTAAGGTGCAGCTCTGGCCCTTTCTCCGCCATAGCCACAAACAAATGGCGTCATCTTTGACACAGCTGCAACCGGCTGCCCAGCATTACGAGGTAGGGTAAATGTATTTGGCTGTGTATTGTGCGCACTTGCAATTGCAGCGTCGGCGGTTGCAGGAGCCTGCGGTCTTGGTGGTCAAAGAGCATGTGGTGCAAGTAAATGCTGCGGCGCAGCGTCTGGGTGTGCGCTTGGGTATGGGCCTGGCCAGTGCCGCGGCGCTGTGCGCCACCTTACAAGTGTATCCCTACGAGCTTGAGCTGGAGCGGCAATTATTGCAGGAGCTCGCGGCGCACTGCTATCAAGTCTGTGGCGACATCATCCTAGCCGGCAGTGATTGTTTGATTGTGGTGGCCACCAGTATGCGGGCTCTCTATCCCAGTACAGAGCAGCTTTTTGGCGCCTTAGCGCCGGTCATTCGTGCCTTTGTGCCGCATTTTTACTATGCCTCGGGAGAGAGCATGGAGGCGGCGGAGCTCTTAGCCCGCGAGCAACAGAACTTTATCAGTGATGAGGCAAGCGTCTGTCGCCAGCATCTGGCCCGCGTTGAGGTGACGGATCTCTTACTCGCAGTCGAACATAAACAGCAATTGGCGCGCTTAGGCATTGAGCGGGTCGAGCAGCTCCTAGCCCTGCCCATGAATCAGCTGCGCCAGCGCTTTCATTATGAGGTGGTGGATTATTTAACCCGTCTACAGGGGCAACTGCCCCATGCGGGCCTGGCGAAAAAGTCCGGGTATTATCGCTTTTACCAGCCGACCCAGAGCTTTAGTGAAAGTCGGGAGCTGAATTTTGAAATCGATAACAGTGAGCGTTTATTACAGCCTTTAACTCAGTTGTGTGAGTGTTTGTGTCGTTATCTGCGCCAGCATCAATTGCATACTCAACGCCTGATTTTTAGTCTTTTTTTTCGCGAGCAAGTGGCACTGGAACTCTGCTTAGACAGTGTTGAGCCACAAGGACAGCTGGCTCCCTGGCAGGCCTTGTTGGAAATTAAGCTGGCGGCTTTAGT
Source organism: Pseudoalteromonas sp. T1lg76 (assembly GCF_002964725.1). NCBI lineage: Bacteria > Pseudomonadati > Pseudomonadota > Gammaproteobacteria > Alteromonadales > Pseudoalteromonadaceae > Pseudoalteromonas > Pseudoalteromonas sp. T1lg76. The sequence continues at coordinate 22,271 of NZ_PQCE01000006.1, read as the reverse complement.
GCTGCCGGCGCCGGTCATTGCCATACGTTTGCAGTGCGAGGAATTTGTCAGCGCCGACGGTCACAGCGAAAACCTTTTTGCCAAGCGCCAGCAGGGGCTGGCAAAGCAACAACTGCTGAGTTTGCTTAACGCCCGTTTAGGGCCGCAGCATTGCTATCGTCTGCAACCGGGGCGGGCGCATATCCCCGAATTTACTCAGGTGCAGGAGGCCACCTTGCATCCTTATCAAGATGGGCTGCCCGCATCACCGCAGGCCCTCTTGCGACCCAACTTTATGATCGAACCCACCCCCTTACAGGAGCAACTTTGTTTACTGCGCGGCCCGGAGCGGATCCAAAGTCATTGGTGGCAGCAAGCGCAGTTAGAGCGCGATTACTATATCGGTGAAAACAGTCGAGGCCAGTTGTGCTGGGTGTTTAGGGATAAACACAAGGGCTGGTTTATTCAGGGGTATTTTGCCTGATGGCCGGCACGTACAGTGAATTATTTTGCCAAAGTAATTTCAGCTTTTTAACTGGGGCCTCACACCCGGAAGAGCTGGTAGGCAGGGCCGCGGAGCTGGGTTACAGCGCCCTGGCCTTATGTGATGAATGTTCGGTGGCGGGGGTGGTCAGGGCCCATAGCCACATCAAGGCGCAGCAATTGCCCATTAAGCTGATCGTTGGTAGTTACCTTTGCTACGAGGAATTAGAGCTGGTGGTGTTGTGCCCCACCAAGTCGGCGTACAGCCAGCTCTGTCGGGTGATCACCAATGCCCGCAGGCGCTGTGAAAAAGGGCGCTATCAACTCAGTGAATGGGATTTAAAAACCCTGAAGGGCTGCATCCTGATCTGGCTCGTACATGGGCGCAGCGAAGCAGCGAAAACGGCGGATAAAGAGTGGGGGCCCTGGTTGCAACGCCATTATGGCGAACAGCTTTACTTAGGTGTGCGCCGTGAGCTCAATGGCTTTGAACCTGAGCAATTGGCCTATATACGCACCCTGAGCGAGCAATGGCAGATAAGCGAAGTGGCGCTCGGTGCCGTGCTAATGCACACGCCGGAGCGCCTGCCTTTACAGCATGTGCTCAGTGCCATTAAGCAAGGGCAAACCGTGTCTTCGCTAGGACAGAGCCTGTTAGCCAATGCCGAGCGGGCTTTGCGCCCTTTGGACAAATTAGCCAAGCTGTTCAGTCCGGCCCAGTTGGCAACCAGTGAGCAGATTGCGCAAAGCTGCGCCTTTAATCTGGATGAGCTCAGTTATCAGTACCCCTATGAACTGGTGCCGCAAGGTCTAAGCGCCAGCGAACATCTTAAATCCCTGGTAGAACAAGGGGCGAGGAAGCGTTTTAAGGGGGCAGCGCCGCCGGCGATCCAAGCTACCATAGACAAAGAGCTCGCGCTTATTGCCGAGCAAGGCTATGAGCCCTTCTTTTTGACTATTCACGATATTGTGCAATTCGCCAAACGCCACGATATCTTGTACCAGGGGCGGGGCTCTGCGGCGAACTCTGTGGTCTGCTATTGCCTGGAGATTACCGCCGTCGACCCTAGACAAATCGATGTTTTGTTCGAGCGCTTTATCTCCAAAGAGCGCAATGAGCCGCCGGATATTGATGTCGATTTTGAACACCAAAGGCGCGAGGAGGTGTTCCAATACATTTATCAAAAATATGGTCGGCAGCGCGCCGCCCTGGCCGCGACCGTGATCACCTATCGCTTAAAAAGTGCCATGCGCGATGTGGGCAAGGCCCTTGGTTTTAGCGATACTCAGCTCGATTATTATATTAAGCAGCTTAATCGCCGCCACGGCGGTGGGCAATGGCAGGCGCAGCTGATCCAACTCGGGCTCGACCCTGAGGCAACCATTAACCGGCATTTTTTCCGTTTGGTGGATGAAATAAAGGGCTTTCCCCGGCATCTGTCACAGCATGTGGGTGGCTTTGTGATCTCTGAAGGACCGCTGCATGAGCTGGTGCCCGTTGAGAATGCCGCCATGGCTGAGCGCACCGTGATCCAGTGGGATAAAGACGATCTGGAGAGTTTAAAACTGCTTAAGGTGGATGTGCTGGCCTTGGGTATGTTGAGCGCTATTCAACGCAGTTTTAAGCTCTTGGAAAAACATTATCAGCACAGTATTAGCATTGCCGATATTACTCGCCTGGGGGATGACCCTCAGGTATATGCCATGTTGCAAAAGGCCGATACCGTGGGCGTGTTTCAAATTGAATCGCGGGCGCAAATGAGCATGCTGCCACGCCTGAAGCCGCGTTGTTATTACGACCTGGTGATCCAAATCGCCATTGTGCGTCCCGGGCCGATTCAAGGGGACATGGTGCATCCCTATTTACGCCGTCGTGACGGCGATGAAGCGGTGGAGTACCCCTCCAAGCAGGTAGAGCAGGTATTAAAGCGCACTTTGGGAGTGCCCATTTTCCAGGAGCAGGTGATCAAGGTGGCCATGGTTGCCGCTGGGTTTAGTGGGGGCGAGGCCGATCAACTGCGCCGCGCCATGGCCAAGTGGAAACGCGACGGCGAGCTGACTCAGTTCAAACAAAAGCTGATCGATGGCATGCTGCAGCGTGGTTATGACTATCAGTTTGCCGAGCGTATCTATCAGCAAATTTGTGGTTTTGGCGAGTATGGCTTTCCCGAGTCCCACTCCGCCAGTTTCGCGGTATTGGCCTATGTGTCGGCCTATTTAAAATACTACTACCCCGAGGTGTTTTTCTGCGCCTTGGCAAACAGCTTACCCATGGGCTTTTATTCCCTCGACCAATTGGTTCAGGATGCTCGGCGTCACAATATCAACATACTGGCCGTAGACGTAAATCACTCCCTCTGGGAGCATCAAGTCATACGCCAGGGCGAGCATGTTGCCGTGCGTTTGGGTTTTTGCTGTATCAAGGGCTTTAGCGCGGCAAGTGCAGATAAGCTGATTGCGCAGCGCCCTACGTCGGGCTATCGCAGCATTAGCGAGCTTTACCATCATGGTTTACAAGAAGGGGAGCTGGAAACGTTGGCCAGCAGCAACGCCCTGGCGGCCATTGCCAAGGACAGGTTTAACAGCCGCTGGCAAATTATGGATAAACAGCAGCGTTTGCCCCTCTTTGCCGATGATGAAAGCATTATGGAGGAAGAGTCGGTCTTGGCGGCGCCAAGCGGCATCCAGGATACCTTGGAAGACTACGCCAGTATGGGCGTTAATATGGGAGCGCATCCATTAACCTATTTACGTCAACAAGGCTTGTTTACCCGTGCCAAGAAAGCCAGCGAATTAAGCCAATGCCGTAATGGCGCCAGTGTCACCATTGCCGGTTTGGTCACCGGGCGTCAGTCGCCGGGCAGTGCCGCGGGGGTGACCTTTTTAACCCTGGAAGATGACACCGGCAATATCAATGTGGTGGTGTGGCTGGCCACCGCCAAGGCGCAGCAAAAAGCGTTTTTAACGGCTCGCCTGCTGGAGGTTAAAGGTGTGGTGGAGCATCATAAAGGGGTGGTGCATGTGATTGCTGGGCGTTTAATCGACCACAGTGATAAATTACCGGCTTTAATTCTAAAGAGTCGATTTTTTCATTAGTAATAAAAATGACTTTCGTTTTATTTATTTTAAATTTTTATGTATTAGATAAAAAAATATCATTTTTTTAGGGCTGTGAAAAAATTTCAATCCCTGTTTAAATAAGCTCAACCTTAGCCAATAGGCAAACGCGCCGTTTAAGCGTACAATAGCGGCCTTTCATATCGACAATCACGTTGCACCTAGGAGACAGCATGTTAGAACGTAACATGAACATTGCAGACTTTGACCCAGAATTAGCTAATGCGATGAACGCAGAAGTAGCTCGCCAAGAAGAGCACATCGAGCTTATCGCATCAGAAAACTACTGTAGCCCTCGCGTACTTGAAGCACAGGGTTCACAGCTAACTAACAAATATGCAGAAGGCTACCCGGGTAAGCGTTACTACGGTGGTTGTGAGCATGTTGACGTGGTTGAGCAACTGGCTATTGACCGTGCGAACGAGCTATTCGGCACCGAGTATGCAAACGTACAGCCGCACGCGGGTTCACAAGCAAACGCCGCTGTTTTCCAAGCGCTTCTTCAGCCGCACGATACCGTACTAGGCATGAGCCTGGCACACGGTGGTCACTTGACTCACGGTGCACACGTAAACTTCTCAGGTAAAATGTACAACGCTATTCAGTACGGCCTAAACGAAGCAACCGGTGAAATCGATTACGATCAGGTTGAAGCGCTAGCGCTTGAGCACAAGCCAAAAATGATCATCGGTGGTTTCTCTGCTTACTCAGGTATCGTTGACTGGAAACGTTTCCGTGAAATCGCTGACAAAGTAGGTGCTTACCTGTTTGTTGATATGGCTCACGTTGCTGGCCTTATCGCCGCTGGTGTATACCCAAGCCCAGTGCCTTATGCGCACGTGGTAACAACCACTACGCACAAGACGCTTGCTGGTCCTCGTGGTGGTCTAATCGTTTCTAACTGTGGTGACGAAGAGATCTACAAAAAGCTAAACAGCGCCGTATTCCCAGGTGGCCAAGGTGGTCCTCTATGTCATGTAATCGCGGCTAAAGCGGTTGCTTTCAAAGAAGCGCTACAGCCTGAATTTAAAGCATACCAGCAGCAGGTTGTTGCTAATGCTCAAGCCATGGTTGAAGTGCTACAAGAGCGCGGTTACAAGGTAGTTTCGGGCAAAACCGACAACCACCTGTTCCTTCTTGACCTGATCGACAAAGACATCACAGGTAAAGATGCCGATGCTGCCCTTGGCAATGCCAACATCACGGTAAACAAGAACTCGGTACCAAACGATCCGCGTTCACCGTTCGTAACTTCTGGTCTACGTATCGGTTCTCCGGCTATCACTCGCCGTGGTTTCAAAGAAGCCGAAGCGAAAGAGCTAGCTGGTTGGATCTGTGACGTACTAGACAATATCGAAAGCACTGATGTTCAGGCACAAGTGAAAGAAAAAGTGAAAGCAATTTGCGCTAAGTTCCCTGTTTACGCATAACAGCGTGAAATAGCTATTACACAAACATTTGTGTATGATAAAGGCCGCAATTTTTGCGGCCTTTTTGTTATCTACAGGAACCCCATTCACTATGCATTGTCCTTTCTGCAGCGCTAAAGACACCAAGGTAATTGACTCACGTCTGGTCGGTGGTGGCCACCAGGTTCGTCGTCGTCGCGAATGCAATGACTGTCACGAACGTTTTACCACCTTTGAAGGGGCGGAATTAGTGATGCCACGGGTGATCAAGCGTGATGGTTCCCGTGAGCCCTTTAATGAAGACAAGTTGCAAAATGGCCTGCATCGCGCCCTTGAACGTCGACCAGTAAAAACAGAACAAATCGATGAGGTGGTGCATCAAATTAAATCGCAAATTCGCGCCACTGGCGAGCGTGAAGTCAGCTCACAACTGATAGGCGAATGCATTATGGAAGCGTTGAAGGGTCTGGATAAGGTCGCTTATGTGCGCTTTGCTTCTGTCTATCGTTCGTTTGAAGATATCCGTGAATTCGGTGAAGAAATCGCCCGCCTAGGAGACTAAGATGATCTTCAGTGCGGACGATAAGCGTTATATGCGCCGGGCCATTGAGCTGGCGTATCTAGGTCGATTCACCACCACACCCAATCCCAATGTCGGCTGTGTGCTGGTTAAAGATGGTCAGATTATCGGTGAAGGTTTTCACCAACAAGCGGGGACAGCACATGCTGAGGTGCATGCACTTGCGGCGGCCGGTGACAAGGCCGAAGGCGCTACCGCATATGTAACCCTGGAACCCTGCAGCCATACCGGCCGTACCGGCCCCTGTGCCGGCGCCCTGATCAAGGCCAAGGTGGCAAAAGTCATTTGCGCCATGCAAGACCCTAATCCACAGGTCAGTGGTCGCGGCATGAAGATGCTGGCCGAGGCGGGCATAGAAGTCGCATCTGGTTTGCTTGGCGATGAAGCCGAAAAGCTAAACCTCGGCTTTTTAAAGCGCATGCGCACCGGGCGCCCTTATGTTACCTGTAAGCTGGCCGCCAGCCTGGACGGTAAAACCGCCCTGGCCAATGGTGAGAGTAAATGGATCACCGGGCCCGAGGCACGTAAAGATGTGCAGGCGTTTCGCGCCCAGCACTGTGCCATTTTAAGTGGCGCCGATACCGTGCTGGTGGATGACGCTAAGCTCAATGTGCGTTTGGACGACACGCAACTGGCCGAGTATGTGCTGCCGGAGGTGCGCCAACCGCTGCGGGTGATCTTAGATAGCCGTTATCGGCTGACCCCGGATTTAGTGCTTTTTCAACAGCCCGGCGAGATATTATTAGTGCGCTCACGCACAGCCAGTGTGACGCGCAAAGAGCTTGATAAACAATCCCTGTGGCCCAACAATGTAACCGAGTTGATGTGCGAAGGCCTTGAAAATGGCCAGGTTAATCTCGACGCCTTGCTGGCGGAGCTGGCGCAGCGCGATATTAACTCAGTTTGGCTGGAGGCGGGGGCGACCCTGGCCGGTGCCATGGCGCAGCAGCAACTTATTGATAGCTACATTGTTTATATTGCGCCAAAATTAATGGGCAGTGATGCCAAAGGCTTGTTAACTATGGGCCCCTTTACGGCCATGACTCAAGTGCCAACCCTGCACTTTAGCGATATGACCCCAGTTGGTGAGGATATTCGCCTTACCTTAGAACAACTTAGAGTAGAATAGCCATGTTTACAGGCATTATTGAAGCAACGGGCACGCTCAGCTCCCTGACCTTGGTTGATGGCGACTTAAGCGTGCGCGTACAAAGTGACAACTTGGACATGAGTGACGTCGCGCTTGGCGACAGTATCGCTACCAATGGCGTCTGTTTGACCGTTACTGAAAAATTCAGCGATGGTTTTAGTGCCGATGTCTCAAAAGAGACCTTGTCACTGACGCGTTTTGCGCATTACCAGCGCGGCCAGCGGGTCAATTTAGAAAAGGCTCTGCAGCCGATTTCACGCCTGGGTGGGCACCTGGTTTCCGGCCATGTGGATGGCATTGCCGAGGTGGTAAAAGTCAGCCCTAATGCCCGCGCCATCGACTATTGGTTAGCGGCGCCGGAAGCGCTGATGAAATATATTCCCTACAAGGGCTCGGTGTGCATCGACGGTGCCAGTTTGACCGTTAATGAAATCGACGGCAACCAGTTTAAATTAACCATAGTGCCGCACACACTGGCACAAACCACGATCGCCGAATTTCAGGTTGGCACTAAGGTCAATCTCGAGGTCGATCAAATAGCGCGTTACTTGGAGCGCCTAATTCAAGGGGCGCAAGCTCCGAAAGCAGAATCAACAGTAACCGAAAGCCTGCTGGTGCAGGCCGGATTTATCAAATAACACATAGTGGGCAAGATATGAGTTTGAATAGCGCAGCGGAGATCATCGAAGACATTAAAAATGGCAAAATGGTCATCTTGATGGACGACGAAGATCGTGAAAACGAAGGCGACCTGATTATTGCCGCCGAGCACATCAGTGCTGATGCGATTAACTTTATGGCGACCTATGGCCGCGGCCTGATCTGCTTAACGCTGACACAAGAGCGTTGTGAGCAATTGGCACTGCCGCTGATGGTGAAAAACAATGGCGCCCAGTTCTCGACCAACTTCACCATGTCTATTGAGGCCGCCAAGGGCGTAACCACAGGTATTTCCGCCGCCGACCGCGCACGCACGGTGCAGGCCGCCGTGGCCAAAGGCGCGGTAGCCGAGGATATCGTTCAGCCTGGGCATATTTTCCCGATTATGGCCCAGCCTGGTGGTGTTTTAACCCGAGCTGGTCATACCGAAGCTGGCTGTGACTTAGCCCGTCTGGCCGGTCTTGAGCCGTCGTCTGTAATTGTCGAAATCCTGAACCCAGATGGCACCATGGCTCGTCGCCCTGAGCTGGAAGTGTTCGCTAAGGAGCACGGTATTAAGATGGGCACCATTGCCGATCTGATTGAGTACCGTAACCTTAATGAAACCACCATTGAGAAGGTTGCCCAGTGTAAGCTGCCGACCGAGCATGGTGAGTTCGAGCTGGTAACATACAAAGACACTATCGATGGTCAGCTTCACTATGCCATGGTGAAGGGTGAAATTAACGACCCAACCTTAGTGCGTGTGCACCTGCAAAGTACCTTTAACGACATTCTGCTATCCGATCGCGGTGCCGATCGCAGCTGGACGCTTTCTAAGGCCATGGATTACATTGCCAAAAATGAAGGGGTACTGGTTATTCTTGGCAAACAAGAGTGCAGCGAGGATATCGAAGCCATGGTCAAGGCGTTTGCCATGGAAGATGAAGGTCAGCAGGCCAATCATCGTAAATTCCAGGGCACCTCTCGTACCGTGGGCATTGGCTCGCAAATCCTTGCGGATTTGGGCATTACCAAGATGCGCCTGATGAGCATGCCGAAGAAGTATCATGCGCTGTCAGGCTTCCACCTTGAAGTGGTTGAATACGTACAGCCAGAATAAGCAGCTATTTTTTTTCAGTTATGGTATGATGCGCGGCAATTTTGCGATACCCCCTAATTCGCCCCGCATCACGCGTTGGTAATATCAATAAAGGTTTATAAATGAAAATTATTGAAGGTAACAAGTTTGCACCGGGCAAAAAATTTGCCATCGTGATTTCACGTTTTAATGACTTCATTGGCAGCAGCCTACTTGATGGCGCGGTGGATGAGTTAAAGCGCACTGGCAACGTCAGTGACGACGACATCACAGTAGTTTACGTACCGGGCGCCGTTGAGTTACCACTTGTGGCTAAGCGTCTTGCCGCTAAAGGCGAGCACGATGCCATTATCGCCCTTGGCGTTATTATTCGTGGCGGCACACCGCATTTCGATCTGGTTGCCGGTGAGTCGAACAAGGGTCTGGCACAAGTATCGCTAGAGTATGATGTACCAGTTGCTTTTGGTGTATTAACCACGGAAAGCATCGAGCAAGCCATTGAGCGTGCTGGTACAAAAATGGGCAACAAGGGTGGCGAAGCTGCACTAAGTGCCCTAGAAATGGTTAATGTTTTAGACAAAATTTAAGGGTTCACAGTGAAACCAGCAGCTAGACGCAAAGCGCGCGTATTGGCCCTACAGGCCGTTTACTCTTGGCAAATGAGTGGCAATGCCATTGCCGACATCGAACAGAATATGTTGCTTGAGAACGACATTTCTAAGGTTGATGTAGAGTATTTTAAAGATCTCGCTCGTGGCGTGGCCGTTAACTTTAAACAGTTGGACACCATTTTGGCTCCGCACCTAACGCGTCCTTACGAAGACATCGACATGGTTGAGAAAGCCATTCTGCGTCTAAGCGCGTATGAGTTAAAGTTCCGTGAAGACGTACCTTACAAGGTAGCGATTAACGAAGGCATTGAATTGGCAAAAACTTTTGGTGCCGAAGACAGCCATAAATTCGTTAATGGTGTGCTGGATAAGGCGGTCAAGGAACTGCGTAGCTAAGCACCTGACAACAAGGAGAGCCGGCTCAGGCCGGCTTTTTTGTGTATGCAAGAATTTGAATTAATTAATCGCTACTTTAAAGGCCGTGGCATCAGTCGTCGCGACGTTAACTTAGGTATTGGGGATGACTGTGCTCTAGTCACAGTGCCGCAAAATAGCCAGTTGGCGGTCACCACAGACACCATGGTCAGTGGCGTGCATTTCTTTGAAGATATGTCACCACGAGCCTTGGGACATAGAGCCATCGCCGTAAACCTGAGCGACTTGGCGGCCATGGGCGCCGAGCCGGCCTGGGTGTCGGTGGCTTTAACCTTGCCTCATGCCGATGCGCAATGGCTGGAAGAATTTACTGCGGGCATGCATGAAATTGCCGAGTATTTTAATGTCCAGATCATAGGGGGCGATACCACTCAAGGGCCGCTTACGGTAACCGTTTGTGCCAAGGGCACGGTTCCCGAAGGCAAGGCCATTACCCGCAGTGGTGCCAAGCCAGGCGACTGGATTTATGTCACCGGCCCGCTTGGGGATGCCGGATTGGCGGTGGAAGCACGCAAGCAACACCTGGACATAGACCCGGAGTGGCTGAAAAAATTAACTCATAAGCTTGAATACCCGACGCCGCGCGTTGCTGCGGGGCAGGTGCTGCGCGGTTATGCCAGTGCCGCCATCGACATCTCCGATGGTTTATTGGCGGACTTAGAGCACATCCTTGAGATGTCTCAGGTCAGTGCCACCATACAGGCCGATAAGATCCCTACCACTGAGGCGTTCCGCCAAAGTATCGAGGGTGAAGCCAAATGGCCGTATATTCTGGCCTATGGCGACGATTACGAGCTGCTTTATACGGTGCCGGAAAACCACAAGGCCATGCTCGATAACAAGCTTAACCAGTATGGTATCGATGCCGTGTGTATCGGCCAGATCCGCGGTGGCGAAGGCAAAGTCGACGTCTTTGATGGTGAGCATAAGCTGGATATCAGCGCCATGGGATTTGAACATTTTGCCGAGGATGACGCATGCTAAGCATGACCAGTAACAGCTATAATTTACGCCGTGGCCATCAGTTCTTAGGTCTTGGCTTTGGCCTAGGTTTAAGCCCCAAGGCGCCTGGCACTGTCGGCACCTTTGCCGCCTTGCCCTTTATCTTTATGACCATGAACTTTCCGCTGTGGCTGCAACTGGTGTTTGCGGTGGTGATCTCTGTGCTGGGTATCTGGGCCTGTGGCAAAACAGCTGATGATTTGGGCGTACACGATCACCCGGCAATCGTCTGGGATGAGGTGGCTGGTTTTTATATCACCATGATAGGTGCGGCGCTGAATTGGCAAACGCTTTTGGTTGGCTTCTTATTATTCCGCTTCTTCGATATCGCCAAACCAGGACCGATACGCATGCTGGATAAACGCCTACACGGTGGTTTGGGCATTATGGCAGACGATATTTTGGCCGGGATTTGCTCTCTAATTTGCCTACAGGCGTTAATTAAAGTAGGTTATTTGCCTGGACTATAAGTTTTGAACATGGGTGTGACATTGCTGCGGTTTTTACAGTCACTTTTGCTGCTGGCGGCGACGCTGATAACATCAACGGCGTCGGCATCTATTACCGATTATGTAGTCAAACAATGGAACACACGTAATGGCTTGCCTTCGCAATCCTTAAAGAGTGTGACCCAGGACAATCAGGGTTATATTTGGGTCGGCACCCAGTTCGGCCTCAGTCGCTTCGATGGCGAGCACTTCACCAACTTTAATGAGCAAAACAGCAACTTCCTAAGCAGCAATGCCATTAACAAGCTGCTGATAGATAAAGAAGGCCTGCTGTGGATCGGCACCAAGAAAGGGGTTTCTGTGCTCGACCCCAATTCGATGAACTACTTTCAGTTCGGCATTAGCGGTCCGGTGCGTGATATCTTGCAAGATGACAAGGGCAATATCTGGGTTGCCGCTAGCGAACTTTTTTATATCGAGCGTAACCAAATTGCCTTCCACCTTGACGAAGAGCAGCGCCGCCGCAGCGGCCGCATGCAAAGCCGATTAACTGCGATTAACCAGATTTCCGTCAGTAAGATGGCACTGGCGCCGCAAGGTGTTTGGTTGGTCAGTGAAAATCACCTCTTGCGCCTAACCAATATGTCGTCCTCATCATCCAGGCTGCGCTTAAAAATCACCGCCCGGGTGACCTTGCCCGAGCGCTTGGCACAAACCATAATTCATGATTTGGCCTGGCTTGAAGGGACTCTTTATCTGGCGTCTGAGCTCGGCGCCTATTTCCTTGATATAGACGATGAATTACGTCCCTTTGCCTTGCCAAACGCCAGTAATGCCGCCGTTTATAAGTTTATGAGTGACTCCGATGGGGCGCTGTGGATTTCGACCTATGGCCGCCTTTTGTATCGCGATAACTCCAAAGAGTGGCAGTGGGTGGAGCCGGCAGCACTGGATCAAAGCATCTGGTTTTCAGACATTTACCGTGACGATCAAAATAATATTTGGCTGGCCAGTTTTAGTGAAGGCTTGTGGCTGGCGCATGCCGGGCGGGTAGAGCGCCACAATGCCTTATCAAGCATGACCGAAGCCGTGATGGCGCTGACCCTCTCTCCTAAGGGGCAACTTTGGGTTGCCAACCGCTCTGGAGTCGGCTATTTCGATCAGGACAATAACTTCGTTAATCGTATTCCTCGCGCCAAGCTCAGACGCAGCGCCGTGCACGATATGCATTTTGTCGGCGAGCGCCTCTATATTGCCACCGACCGCGGTGTCCTCTATTTTGAAAATGAAGAACTCTTTAATATAGAAGCGCGCGAGCTGCGCCTTAACCCTGTGTTTGCCATTAGTGAGGCCAGCGCCGGTGGGCTTTGGTTTGGTACAGGTCGCGGCATGTATCGCCTTGGTTATAAGGGGCTGACTCCCTTTAACTACAATGCGGTGCTCGACAGTAAATTTATCACCTTTGTCGTCGATAAGGGCAAATACGGCCTGATCGGCACCAGTCAGGGCGGCTATATCTTCTCCGACAAGGGCATAGAGCGTGCCGGTGATAACACCGCCCTTGAGAGCGCTTATGTCACCAGTATCTTAGAAATAGACGGTGTGGGCACTTTAGTTGGCTCACTCAATGATGGCCTTTTCTATCGCAGTACCAAGGGGCGCTGGCATCAGCTTGATGTTTCTAACGGTCTGCCTTATGGCTCCATCTTTAGTTTGCATTATGACAAAGATCTGCAGCGGGTCTGGGTCAGCACCATGAAGGGTGTGTATCGCATGCCGGTGGAGCAATTCTCCGATGAAATAGGCAACTTGCAGGTGGAGCAGGTGATCTCCTCCTACGACCGCCAATTAGACGGTAAGGCCAGCCAGTGCTGTGCCGGTTTAGGCCATGATGCGGTTGCCGATAATGGCAGTTCGATTTGGTACCCCAGTTTGCAGGGGGTGGTGGAAATTCCCAAAAGCGTGCAGCTGTTTGGCCAGGATCCTCTAGCTCCTCAGGTGGAAAGCATAGCGACGCCACGACGCACCCTTTACACGGGCGCCTTGGGCAAGAAACCAGTGCTTGATACCGATGAGCGTGACCTTACCATCAGCTACACCGCCATCGACTTTTATGCGCCGGCGGAAGTGGAGTTTCGCTATCGCTTACAGGGTTTGGACAATGACTGGCGCTACGCCAACAATCGCCGCGAGGCCATTTATACCAATTTACCGCCCGGGCCTTTTGTCTTTCAACTTGAAGCCAAGCGCACCAGCGGCAATTGGCAAGAGGCCAGCAGCGCCGAGTACGCCTTTACCGTGCCACGTCGGTTTGATGAAACCATTTACTTCCGTTTGCTGATCGTTTCTTGCTTCTTCTTTATTTTGTATCTGTTGCTGTGGGTCTTTAGGGCACAGGAGCGACGTAAACAGGCGGCGTTGGAAAGCTTGGTGGAAGAGCGCACCCTGGAGCTGCGTGACGCCAACGACAAGCTCAATCAGGTTAACTCTCAGTTGAAGTTAGTGAGCCATTCCGACGAGCTGACCGGGCTGCGCAGCCGCCGCTTCTTGTTCGATCAGCTGCCCAAGGATATAGAGCACTATCAGCGCAATGCAGAGTCCTTGCAAAAGCAGGGTCGTGCCCTGGTGCTGGTAATCGTCAATATCGACAACTTCTCGCGTATAAATGATGCCTACGGGCCACTAAGCGGCGATAGCTGCTTGCAGCAAATGGCCACCCTGCTTAACTCCTGTACTCAAGGGTCGGACTATGTGGCGCGCTGGAGTGGCGATGAGTTCTTATTGCTGCTGCGTGACTTTGAGGTCGATCAGGTTAATCTCTTTGTGCGTAATCTGTGTAAGTCCATCGCCAGTAAGAGCTTCTTACTGCCTAATGGTAAAAAGATTAACCTCAGCGCCTCCCTGGGCTGGTCCTGCTATCCCATGCCTTTATTAGGCGGCCAGGTGATCGGGTGGGAAACCTCTGTGAATCTGGCGGATATCGCCCTGCATCAAGTGAAAAAGCGCGGCGGTGATGGCTGTGCACATATCGAATTTGATGATCAGCTTGATGCCTTTGAGTTCGAGCAAAGCGAGAATCTTGATGAGCAGATAGCGACGCTGCAGAGCTCGTCCCTGGCGGATATTAAGATTTGGATGCGTTAAGCCAGAGCTAAGTCATTGGCCTCTATGAGCCAAAACACGGACAGAAAAAAGGAGCGATATCGCTCCTTTTTGCTTTTATTTAGCTTTGCTAGTTACGCTAACCAAGCTTTAACTTGTCGCTCGATACCGGCGCTATCCAGGCCAAGCTCTGCGTGCATTTCCTGCTGGGTGCCGTGCTTGATAAAGACATCCGGCAGGCCTAAGTGCAATACTGGTTTAAGCTGCTTGCTTTGTGCCAGATATTCGCTCACCGCTGAGCCGGCACCACCGGCAATCACATTGTCTTCCAAGGTCACTAGGTGCTCATGGGTAGCGGCTAATTCATCAATCAGCGCCGTATCCAGTGGCTTAACAAAACGCATATCTACCAAGGTGGCATCCAGTGCTTCGGCGGCTGGCTCGGCATACTCGAGTAGGGTACCGAATGACAGTATGGCCACACCTTTACCTTGACGAAGCACACGGCCTTTACCAATTTCAAGCGCTTGCATTTGTGCATCGAATTCACCCTCACCGGCGCTGCCACGGGGATAGCGCACCGCTGCTGGCTTATCCAGCTTGTGGCCGGTGTAAAGCATGTTCCGGCATTCGTTGGCATTGGCCGGAGCCATGATCACCATATTAGGAATGCAGCGTAAGAAGCTTAAATCATAGGTGCCCTGGTGAGTTTCACCATCGGCGCCAACCACACCGGCACGGTCGATAGCAAATAACACAGGTAACTCTTGCAGGGCAACATCGTGGATCAGCTGATCATAGGCGCGCTGTAAGAAAGATGAGTAAATCGCCACCACAGGATTTAATTGCTCGCAGGCAAAACCGGCGGCTAAGGTCACAGCATGCTGCTCGGCAATGGCCACATCAAAATACTGCTCTGGGTATTCCTTGGAGAAACGCACCATGCCTGAGCCTTCACGCATGGCCGGGGTAATGGCCATCAGGCGGCTGTCTTCGGCGGCCATATCGCATAGCCAGTCGCCAAAGACCTTGGAAAAGGTCGGCGCGCCAGGCTTTGACTTGGGTAACTTGCTTTCGCTTGGGTCGAATTTGGGCACCGCATGGTAACCGATAGGATCGGCTTCGGCAGGCTTATAACCTTTACCTTTTTGTGTTTTCACGTGCAGTAGCTGCGGACCCTTAAGGTTGCGCATATTGCGCAGGGTGTCGACCAGCATATTAACGTCGTGGCCATCAATGGGGCCGATGTAATTAAAGCCCAGCTCCTCGAAAAAGGTGCCAGGGATCACCATGCCTTTCAGGTGCTCTTCCATGCGGCTGGCCAGCTCTTTGACCGGCGGCAGACCGGAGAGCAGCTTTTTGCCGCCTTCACGAATATTAGTGTAAAAGCTGCCGGAAAGAATACGAGCGAAGTGGTTATTCAGGGCGCCCACGTTTTCCGAGATAGACATCTCGTTATCGTTGAGGATCACCAGCATATCCGACTTCACATCACCGGCGTGGTTCATGGCTTCGAAGGCCATACCTGCGGTAATAGCACCATCGCCGATCACGGCTACGGTTTTACGTCCTTTACCTTCTTTTTGCGCCGCAATAGACATGCCTAACGCCGCAGAAATCGAGGTACTTGAGTGACCCACACTGAAGGTGTCGTACTCGCTTTCGCCACGGTAAGGAAAAGGGTGTAGGCCATCTTTTTGGCGGATGGTGTGCATTTGCTCGCGACGACCTGTGATCAACTTATGCGGATAGGCCTGGTGACCCACATCCCAGATCAAGCGGTCGAATGGCGTGTTATAGACATAATGCAACGCCACAGTCAGCTCCACCGTGCCTAAACCTGAGGCAAAATGGCCACTGCTTTGTGATACGGAGTTCAGTAGGTAGTCCCGCAATTCATAGCTAAACGCGCCTAGCTTATCTTGAGCGAGGTCGCGCAGTTGTGCAGGTTCATCGACCTGATTTAAAAGGGGATACTTGCTACTATCCAAATTCATGCGTTTTATTATCCTTCACTGCGATGGCCCGAGTATATCAAAATGGGCACGGCCATCTGTAGTAATTTTTAATGATCTCGGGCGATGATGTATTGCGCCAGTTGCGCCAACATCCTGGTGTCATAGGGCAGGTTATCGAGGGCGGTAATGGCCTCGTCATAGAGCTGCTGTAGTTTGGCTTTTGCGCCATCTAAGCCAAGCAGAGCCGGGTAGGTGGCTTTACTGGCGGCCTCATCCGAGCCCTGCGGTTTGCCCAAGGTCTGGGTGTCGCCTTCTATATCTAAAATATCGTCTTGCACCTGGAATGCCAGGCCGATGGCCTTGCCGTATTTTTGCAGTGCCGCTTGCGTATCGCTGTCGCCCTTGGGGGCGCATAAATAGCCAAGCTCGATGGCGCAGCTTAGGAGCGCACCGGTTTTGGCATTATGTATCTGCTCAAGCTCGCTTAAACTGATGTCTTTTCCTGTTGCGGCTATGTCCAGGGCCTGGCCGCCGACCATGCCGAGCAAACCAGACGCTCGGCTTAGGCTTTGTACCAGGCGAATTTGCGCACCAGCCTCTAGGTTAAAGTCACTGCTGCTTAGCAATTCAAAGGCGATGCTCTGCAAGGCGTCACCGGCCAAAATGGCATGGGCTTCATCATAGGCAATATGGCAGGTGGGGCGACCACGGCGTAATTCATCGTCGTCCATGGCTGGCAAGTCATCATGCACAAGGGAATAGCTGTGAATACATTCGATGGCCGCGGCGGTCTTATCAAGATCGCCCTTGTTGGCACCGAGCATGGAGCCGACGCAATAAACCAAAAACGGACGCAGTCGTTTACCGCCATTTTGTACGCTGTATTGGCTGGCCGCGAGGATCCTTGGTTGGGCATCTTGCTGGCTGTGGAAATAGTTTTCCAGGGTGTGCACTACGTCTTGCTGCGCTTGCGCTAAGGCTTGTTTTAATTCCACAGTGACTATTACTCTTGAGGGTCCATAGGCGTTAATTCGCTGTCGAGATCATTACTCATCAGCATGCTTACCTTTTGCTGTGCATGATCCAGTTTTTGCGCCGAGACATTGGCCAGGCTGATACCACGTTCAAACTGCTTTAAAGAATGTTCCAGCGGCATATCGCCTTGTTCCATCTCAGTGACAATTTGGCTCAGTTCATTGATTGCGTCCTCAAAGGTGAGGTTTTCTGGTTTTTTTTGGGCCATTGCCTGCGCTCTCGTTACTGAATTGCTAAGAGCGCCAATTTTAGGGGGATTCCGTGACCAGGTCAAAGGCGGTGATGATTTTCGACCACTTAGAGCCAGTGTAGTTGTTTTTAATCTGCGGATTTTAAATAAAGGGTTAAGTACTTGAAGTGGCTCGGTAGCAATTTAAAGCATGGGTGCGCGTTACTTAGTGGGCACTAGCTCTTAATACTCTTTCATCAAAAGTAAAAATGCACTACACTCTTTCTTACTGTATGGATGAACAGTTGTTGTGCTATGAAGCTATATATTGCCGAAAAACCTTCCCTTGGGCGTGCCATTGCTGCCGCTTTACCTAAACCCCATAACAAAAAAGACGGCTATATCGAGCTGGGCAATGGCGATTGCGTGACCTGGTGTATCGGTCATCTATTAGAGCAGGCTGAGCCCGATGACTATGATGCCGCTTATAAAAAGTGGCAAGTACAGCATCTACCCATAGTGCCACAGCAATGGCAACTTAAAGCCAAGAGCAAAACCCGCAAACAACTTACCTTAGTCAAAAAGCTGATCAAGCAAGCTTCGCAAATTGTTCATGCCGGCGACCCCGACAGGGAAGGGCAACTCTTAGTCGATGAGGTGATCTCCCAAGCCAATGTGAGCAAGGCTAAAAAGCAAAGTATTCAGCGTTTACTGATCAGTGACCTAAATTTACCCGCAGTGAAAAAGGCCCTTGGACAATTGCGTGCCAACGCGGAATTTATTCCACTTAGCGTCTCGGCCTTGGCGCGCTCCCGTGCCGATTGGCTGTTTGGCATGAACCTCACCCGGGCCTATACCCTTGCGGGCCAAAAAGGCGGCTATAAGGGCGTGCTCTCCGTTGGCCGGGTGCAAACGCCCATCCTTGGCTTGGTGGTAGCGCGGGATAAAGAAATTAAAGAATTTGTCAGCAAGCCCTTCTATGAAGTAGAAGCCCTGATGCGCACTCAAGAGCAACAAGGCTTTACTTTAAAGTGGCAACCGAGCGAAGCCTGCCAACCTTATCAGGACGAGCAGGGTCGGGTATTAGTCAAGGCCTTGGCCGATAACGTTGTTTCCCGTATCAAGGGGCAGCATGGATTGATCACTCAGGTCAAAAGGGCTGAAAAACAAGAACTGGCGCCCTTGCCTTACAATCTCTCTGCCTTGCAAATCGATGCCGCCAAGCGCTTCGGGTTGCCAGCTAAAGCGGTACTTGATACGTGCCAAAGTCTTTATGAAAAACATACCTTGATCACCTATCCACGCTCGGATAATAGGTATTTGCCTAAGGATCATTTTCAGCAGGCGCCCGACATTATCGATAGCGTGATTGCCAACGGCGTGTTTTCAAAAGAGCAGCTGGCTACCGCGGATCCGTTAAGAAAAGCACGTTGCTTTAACGATGCCAAGGTTGCCGCTCACCATGCCATAGTGCCGACCAATAAAAAGACCTCGGCGCAGCTCACAGAAACGGAGCGCCGTGTTTATGAGCTGATCTGTCGCCAGTACCTGATGCAATTTATGCCGGCCTACCGTTATCACCAAACCGATGTGGAAGCAGAGATAGCCGGCGGCACGTTCACTACCAAGGCCAAAGAAGAGATAGAACGCGGCTTTAAGGTGTTGTTGCCTAATAAAGAAGAAAAAGAAGCGCCTAGCTTACCGCCTTTAAGCGTGGGTCAGCAGGTACTGTGCGAGGATGCGCGGCGTTTAGATAAAAACACCACACCACCGGCGCATTTTACCGATGCCACCTTGCTTGCAGCGATGACCGCTATTTCCCGTTATGTGAAAGACCCGGATATCCGTAAGGTCCTGCGGGAAACCGATGGCCTGGGTACAGAGGCGACCCGCGCCAGCATTATCGAGTTATTGTTTACCCGCGGCTTCCTTGCTCGCAGTGGCAAGACCATTGTTGCCACAGAAACGGGTGTGGCGCTGATCAATGCCTTGCCTTACACCCTTTCAACACCGGATATGACCGCTCATTGGGAAATGGCCTTGGCACAAATTGCAGAGAAACAGCTTAAGTACGATGATTTTATGCAGCCCTTGGTTGGGCAACTAGGGGCATTAATAGAAGAAGCAAAAACCTGTGACAGTCGTCAGTTTTCACATATCAAGAGTCAGGTAAAAAGGAAGTTTAAGGGCGCGAGAAGAAAAAGCCCGCGCCCGAAAAGCAGTAAAGCTCAGGCTTAGTTTCTATTAAACAAGGCCAATGCTGCATTACTCATGGCGTTGACCCCTGTTGGAATCGCCTTTTGGTAATCCGGAGCAAACTTACTCGAATGCAATGACGGCAACTGGGTATTGTTTTTCATTGCCTTCTTATAAGTATCCGGGTTTACACCACCTAGCCAGAATAGGGTAATAGGCAGCTTGTCTTCGGTACGGCCATATAAACCAAAGTCTTCACCGGCCATGACTGGCTCGGTCAACTCAACATTATCGGCGCCAATGGCCGCTTTAATGGCCTGGGTGACGCGAGCGGTTTGCTCCGGGTTATTGTAGGTCGAGGGAATAGACTCGGCCTCATGAACCACCACTTCAGGGTAAAGTGATTCTTCAAGCCCGGCACTGGCGGCAATACCTGCGGTAATGCGCTTAATCGCCGCAATCTGTTGTTCGCGTACCGCCGGGTTATAGCTGCGTAATGTCAGCTGGAGTTTGACCTCGTTGGAAATAACATTGTGCTTACTGCCCCCATGGATTGAACCTACGGTGACTACCGAAGGCTCAAGAGGAGAGAGCTCGCGGCTGGTGATCGTTTGTAAGGCCAGCACGATACGAGAAGCCAGCACCACGGGATCGATAGTGGTATGCGGGTAAGCACCGTGGCCGCCTTTGCCTTTGACATGAATATCAACAGAGTCGACGCTGGCCATGGTGTACTCCGGCTTTAAAGCAACCTTACCCGCGGGCACACTGGCACTGACATGCAGGGCTAAAATATGATCTGGTTTGGCAAACTGGCTAAAGAGCCCTTCATTTAACATGGCCTTGGCGCCGGCACCCACTTCCTCGGCGGGCTGGGCCACCATCATTAGGGTGCCTTGCCATTGGTCTTTGTGGGCGACCAAGTGCTCGGCGGTGCCAATAAAGCTGGTCATGTGAATATCGTGACCACAGCCGTGCATCACGCCGACCTCAGTCCCTTCTTTATTTAGCACCTTCACCTTAGAAGCATAGGAAACGCCGGTTTGTTCGGTGATGGGTAAACCGTCGGTGTCGGTGCGGATCATAATAGTGGGGCCTGCACCATTTTTTAGCAGTCCGACCACGCCATAACCGCCCACCTCTGTGGTCACCTCAAAGCCCAGACGTTTTAGTTGCTTGGCGATTTTCTTGCCGGTTTGTTGTTCTTGTAACGAGAGCTCAGGGGATTGGTGTAAGTCCAAATAGAGCTTTTCCAGCTCGGGCAGGCGCTCGTTAACCTTAATAGCGGCGTCGGCGGGCAATGCCGTGGTTAATAATAACGCCGTGCTCGCTATTGTCATATTTTGCAGAAAACCCATAATATTCCTTACACTTGTAATTGTGATCTTTGACTCCATATCAAAGCCTAATTCTAAATAGATGGCAACTTAACCATGACGAATCAAATTCAACTTACTGCTGAAAATATTCAGCAGGTTTTAGGACAAACTTCCGAAGACAATATCGTTGCCTTGAGCTTCTACTCGGCGCAGAGCCATGAATGCCAAGAGCAGGCACGTATTCTCGATGGTTTAGCGCAGCAATATCAACAGCATCTTATCGTTGCTACCCTGGACTGTGACCTTCAGCAAGCGCTGGCCAGCCAGTTGGCGCAGCAAATTGGTTTGCAGACATTACCTACCTTAGTGCTATTAAAAGGTGGCGCGCCGGTGGATATGTTGCCAGGCGCGCAAAGCGAGCAACAAATAAAAGAAGCATTGCAAAAGCACCTGCCACAGCCGGAAGATGCTTTATTACAGCAGGCTAAAGCAGCGTTGGCGGCGGATAACCTGAATGATGCCTTTAAATACGCCAAGCAGGCCTATGAAATCGACCCGCAGAATGCTCGAATTAAGCTGGTGCTAACCGATATCTGCATCCAAATACATAAGTTGGATGATGCAAAAGCCTTGCTAGATACCATAGCGTTGGCGGATCAGGACGCCTACTACAACAATATCAAAGCAAAATTAGAGCAAGCAGAGCAAGCACAAGACTCTCCTGAGATCCGCTTATTGCAGCAGGAAATTGAGCAGCAAGGCGATAATTTAGAGCTTAAGGTGAAACTGGCGGTGGCTTTTAATGATGCCGGTCGTAAAGCTGAAGCGCTCGAAACTTTATTTTTAGTGCTAAAGAAAGATCTTAACTTTGCCGATGCGAAGAAGTTCTATCTTGATATTATCGCCAGCCTACCTGAGGGGGATGCCCTGGCAGCGGCGTCACGTCGAAAACTATATAGCATTCTTTACTAGGGCTATTTTTGAGTACCTACATATATAGGTATAGATATGACTACGGCGAGCTTAGACTCGCCGTTATTATTTTTAGATTCCTACCTTGATCTTTACCGCAGTTGTTCAATACTTAGTAGTCCTGCCACGGAAGAATCATAACAAGGCCTGAATTCAAGACCTGAATTTGGCTACTTAACATCCGGTTTTGGGTGCTTATTAATCAATTGATGCGCAAAAGGCTATTTTTCGCAATTTTCTTTAAAAAAGGGGTTGCGTCAAAATCGAATCTCCCTATAATGCGACCCCACTGAGACGGCAGGCAGCAACGCATAGCGAGGCGCTAGCGACTCAGGGAGTCAAGTAAAACTGAGTTTTGAGACTTTCCTTGAAAAAAGAAACTTTCTCAAAATTAAGTGTTGACAACAAATCAGGGTTGAGTAGAATGCACAGCCCTCGAGACGCGAAAGCAACTCGAAACCGGGTAACCGGACTGTTCTTTAAAAATATGAAGCAATCATCTGTGTGGGCACTCGTACAGATTGAGTTCTAACAGCAGATTCTAGTTCGCTAGATGACGCAAAC